>JAXDMB010000359.1:0-4085 GCA_034666325.1 Vulcanimicrobiota bacterium | reverse complement strand
AGCTCGCGCCGTTGCGCGTCGAGCTTTGCGACGCGCTTCTCCGCGTCGGTGACCGCGCGCTTACGGCGGAATTGCTCTTGCTTGGTGTCGTGCGTCGCCTGGCGGCCCGCTTTATCCGTTGGGATCTGCTGTTTCGCCTGGGCCCCCTTCGGTTGGATCACGGTGCCGTTCGGCTGCGCGGGCGCCGATTTCGACTGCGTCGCCGCGCTGCTGCCTTTGGTCGTTGCGCCGCCGGCTTTCGTTACGGCGCCGTTCGATTTGCTTTCGTGTTGTAACGATTCCCAGCGCTCGTAGCCGTCGTCAATGATCTTTGCCGTGCCGTCGCGGATGGCTACGACGCGTTCGCCCAGGCGCTTGAGCAGATAGCGGTCGTGCGACACCACGAACAGCGCGCCGTCGTACTCCGCGAGCACGTCTTCGAGCGCCTCGCGGCTTGCGATGTCGAGATCGTTCGTCGGCTCGTCGAGGAACAGACAGTCGGCGTGCTGCGCCATCAAGCGTGCCAGCATGATGCGCCGGCGCTCGCCGCCGGAGAACGCCTCGACCGGCTTGTCGCCGGAGTCGCCGCCGAGGTTCAGCCGGCCCAGCAAGCCGCGCGCCTCTTCGTCGTTCACGCCCATGCGCATCACCGCGTCGGCCGCCGTGACGCCCGCCGGAAGATCGTCGACCGTGGTCTGCGAGTAGCTCGCCGTGCGCAGCCCCGTGCCGTAGCGAATGCTGCCGTGGTCCGGCGCGAGATCGCCGGAGAGAATGCGCAGGAACGTCGTCTTGCCCGCGCCGTTGGGACCGACGATCGCGACGCGCTCGCCGCGCGTGAACGTCGCGGTGACGTGCGCAAATAGCGTGCTGTCGTACGCTTTCGCGATGCCCTTGATCTCCACGGCGGGACCGCTCGTCGCCCGCCGCGCCGAGCGGAGCGCGACGGCGATCTTGCGCCGCTCCGCGCGCGGCGCATCGGGAGCGTCGAGCTTCGCGAACGCTTTCTCGCGGCTCCACACCGCGCTGTAGTTGTGCGAGCCGTGCGTGCGCAGCTCGTCGATCACCGCGCGCTGCCGTTTGCGCTCGGTGGTCGCGGCTTCATAGTCGCGCCGCTGCTGCTCGCGTCGCGCGTCGCGCGCTTCCACGTACATGCTGTACGCGCGCCCCGGCTTCACGTCGTAGACGGAAAGCTCGCCGTTGTCGAGCTCCCAGATCTCCGTCGCGACGGTTTCCAGAAAATAACGGTCGTGCGACACGATCAGGAACGCGCGCGGATCGCGCGCGACGAACGTCTCGAGCCAGCGCACCGTGTCGATATCGAGATGGTTCGTCGGCTCGTCGAGCACCAGCCAGTCGGGCTGCTCCAGCAGCGTGCGCGCGAGCAGCGCGCGCGTGCGCTGTCCGCCCGAGAATTCGGTGAGCGGCCGATCGAGATCGCTTTCCGCGAAGTCGAAGCGGTTGAGCGTCGCGCGCATCTCCCACTCCTGCGCGTTGCCGCGCGCCATCGCTTCGTCGAACGCGGCGCGCAGGGTCTGCGGCCCGCTCTCGGCGGCGTCCTGCGCGAGATAACCAAGGTGCCGCTCGCGGGCGCGCACGATGGTCCCGCCGTCGCCTTCATCGCGCCCGGTGAGCAGCCGCACGAGCGACGACTTGCCTGCGCCGTTGGGTCCGACGAGCCCGACCTTGTCGCCGTCCCGAATGACGCCGGCAAGGTTGGAGAAGACCTCCTTCGCTCCGTAATGCCGCTCCAGCGCGGTAAATCGTACGAGTTCCATCGAGAACTTTAGCGGTTTCGACACAGGCGACCGGGGTCCGCCGCCCCGTTGACATCCGTTGAAGAATGCCGAAAAACGTACGATTGCAGATGAGAATTTGCTGTGCACGGTTCGCGACGCCGAGGCTGCCAGGCTGGCGAACGCGAACGTTCGCGGGCCGGGCAATCTCCAGTCGCGCTTTCACGAGGTCCCTCATGAACGTTCGCCGTTCGTCGTTCGCGTTCGCCGTTGCGGCAATGCTCCTGGTTTCGTGCGGCGGTGGCGGAGGAGGGTCGCAACCGAGCGGTGCGCCGCCGACCACGCAGCCCGCCTCGAACGTTCCCGTGCAGCTGGCGATCGTGATCCCGCAGAAAGTTGGATCGGCCCACGGTCGTGCGCCGCGCTACGTGTCGCCCGCCACGTCGACGGTGAAGGTCTCCGTCAACGGCGGCGCGGCGCAGAGCTATCCCGTCGCGAACGGCGCACCGTGCTCGTCAGCGGCGTCATCACCGTCCGGCACCTGCGTGATCATCGTGGTGAACTCGCCCCCGGGAAACGACACGTTCACGATCACGCTGCTCGATGCGTCGAACAACGTGCTCTCGCAGGGGTCCGTTCAGCAGAACGTCGTTGCAGACCAGACGAACTCCGTGAACATCAATCTCAACGGCTCGATCGCGGCGCTCCGAATCGCGCTGTCGAATCCGTCGCCGCCGGCCGGTACGCCGGCGAAGCTCGCCGTGACGCTGCTGCCGGTCGACGCCGCCGGCTTCACGGTGGTTGGCGCACCCGGCACATTGCCCAACATCGTCGTGACCGATTCCGACGGCTCGGGCGCGACCGGATTGTATCTCGCCGGCGCGGACGGGACGTGCAACACGCAAGCCGCTTCGCCGTCGACCTCCGTCACCACGACGCAGTCCGGGCAGCAGTACGTGGTCGTCTGCTTGAATTACACCGGCGCGGCGCTCGCGAGCGCTACGATCGCGGCGCAGATCGCCGGCGGCCCGAGCGCGAGTGCGACGCTCACGCCGTCGGCATCGAGCGGCGCGGTCGCCGGATTCTGGATGATGGCGCGCGGCGCGCAGAGCGCGCCGTCGCTGGAGCGCGTCGATCCGAATCTCGTGACGTCCACCGCGATCGCCGGATCGAACGCGGACTTCGGCGCGGTGTTCCCGCTCGCGGTCGCGGTCGAACCGACCGGTGAGGTGGAAGTCGTAACCGTCCCCAACCCGCAAACGACCACGTACAAGATCAATCAGTACGCGCGCAGCCCGGGCGGCAACGTCGCGCCGTTGCGCGGCACGTCGTTCGCGATCCCGGGACCCGAAGCGCTGGTGGCGAGCACGTTCGCGCTCGACGGTCAAGGAAACGCGTACTTCGCCGGCTCCGCGGAGCCCATTACCGGCTCGGGAAACACGCCGAGCCGGGCCGCGCAGTGCACGATCTTCCGCGTCCCGCTAACGAGCGGCACCGTGACGCCGGTCGCCGCGGCAAACTGCGTGAACCTCGTGCCGGACTTCTATTCCGCAACCGCGATTCACACGGACTCGCACGGGCGCATCTACCTCGGCATCGCGCGCGGCTCCACGCTGGGCGACAGGTCGATCTTCCGATTCGTACGCAACGCCGACGGTTCGCTCACCGCAGAGTCTGCGATCACGATCGTCTCTGCAAACGTGTCGACGAAGCCGGGCGAAGACTTCGCGATCGACGGCAACGGCAATATCGTAAACCCGACCGGCACCTCCGGCCTCTCGAAGTACCCCGGGTCGTTCGTGGCGGGGCAGAACACCACGGTGTCGGCGATCGACACCTACGCGGTCGGCTTCGCGCGGACGCTCGCGCTCGATCCGAGCGGCAACATCCTGTTCACCGACGGGAACGCCGTGCCGGACGTCATTCACGCCGCAAGCCACGGCGTCGACGCGACGCGGGCCGGCGCGTTCGTCATGCCGGTCGCCGCGGACACGATGAACGCCGGCGGGACGTCCGGCAGCTCATTGTCGGCCCAGCCTGCGGCGATCGAGCTGCCGGGACCGAATACCGTAACACTGAGCGAATCCGGCTACACGGGCGCGATCACGGAAACTGACAACTGCGCGAACATCGCAACCGTCGCGCCCGCGCAGGGTACGGGCCCGTCCCAGACGTTCACGGTATCGCAGGCGACGGCCGGCGGGCACTGCACCGTGACGTTCGCGGACGCGGGGAGCATCCACACCGCGACGCTGCAAGTCGGAAGCACCGTAACGGTGCTGCACGCGCAAGGGCGGCGCCGCTAGCCCAGATAACCGCGAACCGGTCTGCGATGCGAATGCCTTCATTTCTGAGTCTGTGCTTGGAGTCGTT
>JAXDMB010000358.1:0-5041 GCA_034666325.1 Vulcanimicrobiota bacterium | reverse complement strand
TTCTTCGTCCGAGCCGCCGATCTCGCCGGCGACGACGAGCGCCGTCGTCTCGGGATCCGTCGCGAACGCGCGCAGACAGTCCACGAACGTCGTGCCGATGATCGGATCGCCGCCGATGCCGACGCACGTCGACTGGCCGTGGCCCGCGCGCGTCAGGCCGTCCACGATCTCGTACGTCAGCGTGCCGGAGCGCGAGATCATGCCGACGTTGCCTTCTTTGAAGATGTGGCCGGGCATGATGCCGACCAGCGACTTGCCGGGGGAAATGAGCCCGGGGCAGTTGCCGCCGATGATGCGCATGCCGTCCGTCGTCGCGACGACGCGCAGCATGTCGTGCGCGGGGATCCCTTCGGTGATGCACACTGCGAGCGAGATGCCGGCCGCGTGCGCTTCCCACAGCGCGTCGGCGCCGGCGAACGGCGGCACGAAGATGATCGAGTGCGTCGCACCGGTGGCGTCGACGGCGTCCTTCACCGTGTTGAACACGGGCTGCCCGCTCTCGATCGTCGTGCCGCCCTTGCCGGGCGTCACGCCGCCGACGATGTTCGTGCCGTACGCGAGCATGCGCTGCGTGTGGAACGCGCCCTCGCGCCCGGTGATGCCCTGCACGATCACCTTGGAGTTCTTGTCGAGGAAAATCGCCACGGTTACTGCGCGCCTTTCGCGAGCTCGACGGCGCGCGCGGCGCCTTCGTCCATCGTCTCCACCGGCACGAAGCCGGCCTCGTCGAGAATCTTGCGGCCTTCTTCGGCGTTGGTTCCCGTCAAGCGCACGACGAGCGGAACCTCGCGCACGTCGCCGCCTTTGAGCGCTTCGACGATGCCCTTCGCGACTTGGTCGCCGCGCGTGATCCCGCCGAAGATGTTGATGAACATCGCCTTCACCTTGGGATCGCTCGTCACCAAGTTGTAGCTCTTCTTCACCAGGTCGGCTTGCGCGCCGCCGCCGATGTCGAGGAAGTTCGCCGCCTCGCCGCCCGCGTTGCGGATCGCGTCCATGGTGCCCATGCCCAGGCCCGCGCCGTTGGCGATGACGCCGATCGTCCCGTCGAGCTTCGCGTAGTTCGACATCCCGAGGCCGATCGCGACCGCCGCGGCTTGGTCTTCGTCCGCCGGCGACTGTTTGTTCCATTCCGCGACGTCGGGATGCTTGTAGAGCCCGTTGTCGTCGAGCTCAACCTTCGCGTCGCTCGCGATGACGCGGCCGTCCTTGGTGAGCACGAGCGGGTTGATCTCGACGAGCTGCGCGCCGTATTCCATGAAGAGCGTGTAGAGCGCGCCGAGCACCGCGGGAAACGCTTTGCGATACCCTTCGGGCAATTTCGCGTCGAACGCGAGCTGGCGCCCGATGTACGCCGAGTATCCCTGTGCCGGATCGATCCAGTACTTGCGGATCGCGTCGGGCTCGCGCTCGGCGACTTCCTCGACATCCATTCCGCCTTGCGCGGTGACGAGCACGACGGGCTTCTTCGCGGTGCGGTCGATCGCGATCGAGACGTACGCCTCGCTCGCAATGTCGACTTTCTCCTCGACCAGCAGCGACTTCACTTCCTCGCCGTCCGGGTTCTGGACCGACTTGAGCACTTTGCCGATCAGCTCGCGCGCGAGCGCCTCGCCCTGCTGCGCGTCGTCCGCGAACTTGATCCCGCCGGCCTTGCCGCGGCCGCCCATCATGACCTGGCTCTTGAGCACCCACGAGCCCGGGTGCTCGGCGATGTACGTTCTCACGTCATCGGCGGTCGTCGCGTAGACGCCGTTCGGGGTCGGGATGCCGGCGCGCCGGAACAGGTCCTTGCCCTGATATTCCATCAACTTCATGGCGCGCCGACCGTTCCGCGCCGCGAAAGACAGCCCCTGGACGACCTTGGTAGCAGAAGCGGAGGCCGGGGTCGCCCGCCGGGGCGAAGTATCGCCGCCAGGAGGGTTGCCGATGATCCGTTCGCTTTCGTTCGCCGTCGCGCTGGCGCTTGGAGCGGCCGCCGCGCCTTCCGTGAGCTCCGCGCAGAGCGCGCCCGCGGTGGTGAAGCCCTTGCGCACGCTCGTCTACTCCGTCCAGTTCACGGCGAAGACCACGAACGAAGAGCACGGCTCGGGGCTGAGCTCCGAGAACGGCGCGCAGGCCGCGGGCAGCGCGACGACGCGCCGCACCTCGAACGTGGACGACAGCGGCACGCTGACGGCGTCGGTCGTCGCGGCGCCCAGCGACGGCGGCCTGGTGATCGACACGTCGTTCACCGGAAAGTCCGCGAACCAGCCGGCGATCCGCGTTGCGGTGTATCCCGACGGCCGTTTGACCTACGCGCCCGGCGCCGACCTCAGCCCGGAGGCGGCGCGCCTGTTGCCGCTGCTCGCCCGCGGCATCGTCGCAGACCGCGACGTGAGCCCGGGGTCGTCGTGGACGATCGCCGCGCCCGCGCCGCTGCACGGCGCGTACACCTACCACGTCAGCGCGGTCGACGGCGACACCGCTACGTTCGGGATCGACGTCGACATGTCGGCGCCGGGACCCAAGGGCTTCGACGAGCACGGCAAAGCGACGGCGAAATACGACACGAAGCGGCTGTGCCCGACGCAGTTCGACTACACCGGCACGGCGCGCCATCAGCCCGCGATGGACCAGTACGTCACGACCACCGCGCGCCTCACCGCGACGCTCGTCAGCGACAGCTTCGCGAAGAAATGACGTGCTGACGCGCCGCCTCGCCGCCGCCGCCGCGACACTGCTGCTGTGCAGCGCCGCCGCATCGGCCGCGCAAACGCTAAAGCCGCTGCGCCAGCTGGTGTTCGACGTGACGTACAGCGCGCACTCGAAGCGCGCGACGAAGAGCTCCGGGCTGATGAACGGCGACCCGCGCCTCGGACAAACGCGCAACGTGAACGGCAGCGGAACGAACGAACGCCAGATCGACGGTTCGGACACCGGCAAGCTGACGGTGGACGTCGTCGCCGCGACAACGGAAGGAGCGCTGGTGGTCGACGCGTCGTTCGCCGGAATCAACTCGCAGCCGCCCGTCCGCGTCGTCGTGTTCTCGGACGGCCGCCTGTCGTGGAACCCCGCGCTGACGCTGAGCCCGCCGGCGCAGCGCGTGCTGCCGCTGCTCGCGCGCGGCTTCACGAGCGACAAGGACGTGAGCCCGGGCTCGAGCTGGAGCATCCCCGCGCCCGCGCCGCAGCGCGGCGAACTGACGTACCGCGTGCGGCACGTCGACGGCGACCGCGCGACGATCGAGATCGAAGGCACGCGCGGCACGTCGGGTTCCGAAGAGTACCAGCGCGCGAGCACGGTGTACGCGACCGACCTGCTCGCACCGATCTCGCTCGCGCTCGACGCGCACATCCACCGGCAGATCGCGGTCGACGACGCGCTGACCACCGAAGCGCACCTCACCGCGACGCTCGTCAGCGACACGTTCGCGAAGAAGTAGACGGCGATCGAAACACCGGGTTCCCGCGCGATCGTTCTCTTCGACGGCGTCTGCAATCTCTGCCACGGCGCGGTCCGCTTCATCGCTGCGAACGACCCCGCCGGCCGGTTCGCGTTCCTGCCGCTGCACTCGGCGCACGCGCGGGCGCTGCTCGGCGAGCACGCGGACGACCCGCGCGAGCCGGACAGCGTCATCCTGCTCGGGTACGGCCGCCGCTTCGAGCGCAGCGACGCCGCGCTGCACATCGCGCTCGGCCTGCGCGCGCCGTGGCCGCTCGCGTTCGCGCTGATCCTGATCCCGCGCGAAACGCGCGACGCGCTCTACCGTTGGATCGCGCGCAACCGCTATCGCTGGTTCGGCCGCAAGGACACGTGCCCGCTGCCGCCGCCGGGCCTGCGCGAACGCTTCCTCGATGAAGCGGCGCCGTAAGGGCTAGTCGAGCCGTCCCAGCAGCCCGCGCGCGATGACGAGCTGCTGGATCTCCGACGTCCCTTCGTAGATCTCCGTGATCTTCGCATCACGGTAATACCGCTCGACGGGGAACTCGGTCGTGTACCCATAGCCGCCGTGAATCTGCAGCGCTTCGGACGCGTGCTCGCGCGCCTTGGTGGACGCGAACAGCTTCGCCTTCGACGCCTCGGTGACGAACGGCCGCCCCGCATCCGCAAACGCCGCCGCACGATACACGAGCAGTCGCGCGGCATCGAGATCGGTCGCCATCTGTGCGATCTTGAACGACACGCCCTCGAACGCCCCGATGGCCTTGCCGAACGCCGTGCGATCCTTCGCGAACGCAATGGACGCATCGAGACACGCGGCGAGAATACCGACGGCCTGCGCGGCGATCCCGATCCGCCCGGCCGTGAGCGTCATCAGCGCCTGCGTCAGCCCGGCGCCTTCCGCCCCGAGCAGCGCGTCGCCCGGAACCCGCACGTCGTCGAACGCGAGATCGACCGTGTTCGACGTGTGAATGCCGAGCTTCTCGGTCGTCTTCTCCACCACGATTCCGGGCAGCGCCGAGTCGACGAGAAACGCGCTGATCCCCTTGGAACCGGAACCGCCCGTGCGAAACATCGCCATGACGACGCCGGAAAATCCGCCGTTCGTACACCACTGCTTGCGCCCGTTGAGCAGCCACTGCTCGCCGTCACGCCGCGCGGTGGAACGAATCGCCGCTGCATCAGATCCCGCATCGGACTCCGTCAACCCGAACCCGGCGATCATGTCGCCGGCGGCGAGCGGCTCGAGCCAGCGCGCCTTTTGCGCCGTCGACCCGAGCTTCGCGATCGCGTTGCAGATCATCGAGTGCACGGAAACGGTAACGGCGGTGCCCGCATCGACGCGCGCGAGCTCTTCGACCGCCAGCGCGTACGAAACGTAATCCGCGCCGACGCCGCCGTACTGCTCGGGCACGAGCATGCCCATCAGTCCCGCCTCGGTGAGCTTTCCGTACAGCGCGCGCGGAAAAAGATGCTCGCGGTCCCAGCGCATGATGTGCGGCGCGATCTCGCGCAGCGCGATATCGCGCGCGACGTCCCCGATCGCTCGCTGATCGTCGGTGGGCTCGAACGTGCTCGCCGCGCCCGCGCCGGTCACCGCACGGCGGCCGGTACCGGC
>JAXDMB010000357.1:0-12133 GCA_034666325.1 Vulcanimicrobiota bacterium | reverse complement strand
GAACGCGGCTTCGCGCTCGCGTCGATGCGCAGCCGGTCGCTGAGCCGGTACTACATTCAGTGCGAGCTCGGCACGCGGCTCGAGGACTGGTCCGACGAGCGCTTCTGGGACGAGTTCAAAGCACGCTGCCCACCGGAGATGGCGGAGCAGATCGTCACCGGCCCGTCCATCGAGAAGTCGATCGCGCCGCTGCGCAGCTTCGTCGCGGAACCGATGCGGTACGGCAGCCTCTTCTTGGCGGGCGACGCCGCGCACATCGTGCCGCCGACGGGCGCGAAAGGCCTCAACCTGGCGGTGTCGGACGTGTTCTATCTGTCACGAGCGTTCGCGGCATGGTACGGGCGCGGTGACGCGCGGCAGCTCGACGCGTACTCCGCAACGGCGCTGCGGCGCGTGTGGGGCGCCGAGCGCCTCTCGTGGCGGCTGACCAATTTGCTGCACCGCTTCCCGGACGACACCGCGTTCGAACAGCGCATGAAAGAGGACGAGCTGGACTATCTCGCCGGGTCCGTTGCGGCGCAGGTATCGCTCGCCGAACAGTACGTCGGGCTGCCGTTCGAAGACTGATCGCGAACAGCCGCATCAGGGCCTGCGGCGCCGGAACGGGTAAAGAGCACCATGGATCGATCCTCCGCATTGTTCACGCCGTTCGAACTGGGTCGCTCGCGGCTTCGCAACCGCATCGTCATGGCGCCGCTGACGCGCGATCGCGCGACACCGGGAAGCGATGCCCCGAACGCGCTCAACACCGAGTACTATCGCCAGCGTGCGAGTGCCGGGCTGATCATCGCCGAAGCGACGCAGATATCTCCGTACGGCAAAGGTTACGCGTTCACGCCGGGGATCTATTCGCCCGAGCAGGTCGCGGGCTGGAGGAGCGTCACCGACGCGGTTCATGCGGAAGGCGGCACGATCTACTTGCAGCTGTGGCACGTCGGCCGCTTCTCGCATCCGTCGCTGCAGCCGGGCGGCCTGCTGCCGGTCGCTCCGTCGGCGATCGCGCCGCGCGCCTCTCGGACGTTCATCGAGACGGGTGAGTTCGTCGACGTCGGCACGCCGCGCGCGCTCGAGCTCGTCGAGCTGCCGGGGCTGATCGACGACTACGCCACGGCGGCGCAGAAGGCGATCGCCGCGGGCTTCGACGGCGTCGAAGTCCATGCCGCGAACGGATACTTGCTCGACCAGTTCATGCGCGACGGCAGCAACCACCGCACCGATGCGTACGGCGGCTCCGTCGGCAACCGCATCCGCCTGACGCTCGAAGTGACCGAGGCGGTGGCCGGTGCGGTCGGCGCGGATCGCACCGGAATCCGCATCTCGCCGGTGTCGCCGGCCGGCGCGGTGGCCGACAGCGATCCGCAGAGCGTCTTCTTTCCCCTCGTCCGCGAGCTCAACCGGTTCGGCCTCGCCTACTGCCACGTGGTCGAAGGGCACACGCAGGGCCCGCGCGACTTCCACGGCTTCGACTTCGTGAAGCTGCGGCAAACCTTCGACGGGCCGTGGATGGTGAACAATGGCTATACGCGCGAGCTCGCGATCGAAGCCGTCGCGTCCGGCCGCGCCGATCTCGTAGCCTTCGGCCGCGCGTACATCGCGAACCCCGACCTCGTCGAACGGCTGCGCATCGGCGCGCCGCTCAACGAAGTCGACTGGGACCACACGTTCGGCGGCGACGAACGCGGCTACACGGACTACCGGCCGCTCGAAACCGCGGACGCGCGGTAGTCGCGCGCGACCGTACCGGTCTGCCGAGCGCTCAGCGTGCGGCGGGAGTCATCCCCGCCGCCGCGAGCGCGCTTGCGAGATCCTCATAGCGCACGGCGCGCGCGACGCGCTCCTCGCGCACGGTGAACATCGTCGCAATGACGCGCTCCGGCGCTTCGGCGCTGTCGGCGCCGGCCGGCCAGCGCGCCGCCTGCTCCACGACGACGACACCGTCGCCGCGCGGAAACGCGCGCAGGGTCTGCAGGCCGATCCCCGTCTTGCGCACCCATTCCTCGGCGAACGGAATGCCGCGGCCCGGACCTCGTGAGCCGATGATCTCGATGTCGTCGGTCGACAGCGCGCGCAGACCTTCGAAGTCGGCCGCAGACACGGCTGCTTGCCATCGCGCGATCACGGTGAGCGGATCGGTCGCCATGAGAACCTCGTTCCCCGTTATCGGTGCCGCGCAGCACGGTAAACCGATCTCCGTGCGACCGGACGGCCGCAGCTCGCGAGCCCGGGCGGGCGCCGCGATCACATCGTGTTTGCTCGAACGATCTCGTCCGTCATCGCGGCCGGCAATTCCGGCGCCAACAACTCCATGACGACGTCGCCGTGCTTCCAGCGGTACATCGGCAGCGTCCATTTCCTCGAAGGGTGCCCGAGGCTGCGGCCTTCGAAATGCGCAACCGGCGGACCGAGCGCGACGGTCGATTCGTTGATAGAGATCGCGTAATACCGGCCGCCCAGGTGCGCTTCATAGCGCAACGCAACGCGAGGCACCGGTTTTTCGCTGACGACGTGCGCGTATTGTAACCGCGTGCCCGCCGGCAAGCCGGCCGGCACGACGATCTGGAACGGCATGCGGGCTTGCGCTTGCGCGATGCTGAGACGGTCGGCAGCATGGATCAGCGGCTGCAACGGCCTCGATGACACGAACAGGAAACGCATATAGCCCTGTTTCACGGGGTCCGACGCCTGCGCTGCGAGACCCGCGACTGCGACGACGGCGAGCAGTGCCGCGGCGTACGCGAATCTTCGAGGACCGCTCGTCGAGCGGGCGTTCGTCACCCGCTTCGCGGTGACGTCCGAGAGCGCCCACGCGGCATCCGGACACGGCGGCATCCCCGCCCGCGCGAACCGGCGATCCAGCGCGGCTTTGATGAGCTGACCATCGTTATTCATGAACGACCTCCGGCGTCGCGGACGACGCAGTGCTATCGCAGAGAAGTGGGCGCAGACGGCGCCGCGCCATCATGAGGCGAAAGCGCACCGTGGCCGCGGGAACGCCCAGCGCGATGCCGGCTTCGGCGCTCGATAAGCCGACGAAATAGTGCAGCTCGAGCGCGAGCCGCAACGGCTCGGGGAGCCGGGCGATCGCGGCTTCGAGGTCGAGGCGGTCAGTCGGATCGTCGTGCGCCGACTGCTCTGTCGCTTCGTCGTAGCCGACCGACTCGCGCCGTCGCAAGCGGGTTCTGGCGCGCGCACGATCGCGTGCGCGCGAGACGATGATCCGATACGCCCAGGCGGCGAACGCCTGTGTATCCGAGAGCGCGGGCAGCTTGGCACAAATCGCGGCACAGGCAGCCTGCGCCGCATCTTCCGCGGCTCCGCGCTCGCCGAGGATCGACCAAGCGATCCGATACGCGTTCGGCCACAGGACACGGACGAGCGATTCGTACCCGCCTGCGTCTCCGCACGCAGCGGCCCGTGCCAGACTCGCAAGCCTCGTAGCGTCGTCCACGTCACAGAGGACGCCGGCCGGGCGCAAAGTGTTTGCCGCCGCGCTAAGCGGGAGCGGCTGTGGTGGCGGCTGACCGCGGCTCTACTTCGCCACGCCGAAAAGCTGGCCGAGCCATGCGTAATAGCGCGGTTGGCGCGCGCGCAGCGTCTCACGGTCTCCCGGCGGCCGGTCGACGTGGCCCGACAGATACAAGCTGCCGGTCACGGCAAAGAACTCCATCGGGTTCACGAGCACATACGAGCGCGCTGGGTAGAGGCCCCCGTTGCGCGCCTCATCATAGAAGCCGATGATGTCCGGGTTGCGCGCGCCCTCCGGCAGCATGAAGGCGTGATATGCGTGAAGCAGCTCGTGTAAGACGATCGGCTGCTGCTGCGGGGGACGCGTGTCGACCTCGATACCGCCGTTGCGTGAAAAGCGATCGCGCGCGCCGGGGCGCACGACGATGTGCTGGGCTCGAAAGAATGCGAGGATGTCCGGGCTCACGCCGCAATCGGCGACGACGTCGAGTTGGTGCTCGAGCGCCGAACGCGCACCGGCGTCGCCTTCGATCGCAGCCGCGTCGACCGTGAAACCGCGATAGAGCAGAACGCCGCGCGGCGGCTCGGTTGCCGGAGCAGTGGTCGCCTGCGCGATGATTTGCCGCGGCACCGGCGCCGCCGTGCCGCCGTCCGGAACGGCGAGCACGGTTTGCGCGAGCGAAACGACCAGAACAGCGGATGACGTGAGCGCCCGATGCATGGCGTTCTTCTACCGTGGCGGCGCGTGCAAACCTCCGCCGGCGTGTCCCTGGTAAACAGGTCTCCGTCCGAGTGGACCGCGTAGCGGCGCACGGGGCCATCCGCGTTTATTTTACCGTGAGCAGATGCGCCTTGTAGGCGGCGCCCTCGCCGGTGGTCGGCGTACCGTCCCATCCCGTGATGAGAACGTTGGAAGAGTTGGTCCAAACATCCCACGTCCAGGCCAAATAGCTCCAGTGGTTTGCGTCGGCGTAGTTGAGGAACGCCGGCAAGAACGGCGACACCGGCGCGGCGCTGCTGTCGCCGGTCTCTCCGATCAGCACCGGGTATTTCGATTGCAACGCTAAATACACGGCGTTCCAGCAGCTCGCCGCGCTGCAAGCCTGACCGGGATAGATGTGCGCGCCGGCGATCAGTTGCCCAGCGGAATCGGCCGGCGCGTGGGCGAGCCAGCCGCTATCGTCGTTTCCCCAGTCGAGCCCGTTGACCAGCAGCGGTTGAACGGCGCCCGTGGCACGCACCGCGTTGATGAGCTCCTGCATGCCCGCCGTCTTCCAGTTGGCCACGACGTTCAAATTTCCGCCGGTCGTTGATTGCGTTTGCGTGTCGCCGTTGAGCCAGGCCGCCCACTGGTCGGGGTTCGTGCCCCAATAATCGAACGGCTCGTTGAAGAGATCGAAGATCACGGCGGGATCGCTCTTGAACGCGCTCGCCACCGACGACCAGAAGGCCGGCGAATGATCCTCGTCGGGAAACGGGTTCTGGCTGAGCGCCAGCTGGCTTCCCGGCGCCGACCAGTGAAGGTCGAGGATCACGTACATGCCGGCCTGATGCGCCGCGCTCACTTCGGTCGCGATCGCGGTGCGGTAGGTAGCGCCACCCACCGTGACGCCGTTGATGCCGAGCCATCAATCCTCGTTGAGCGGAACGCGGATGACGTTGATGTGCCATGCCCGCATCGCCTGATACGTCGAGACGTCGGCGAGCGGCGCGCCGCCGTACGGATCGCTCGACCAGCCTTGCGCACAGACGTACTCCGTGGCGCTCACGTCGGCGCCGCGCAGCGTGAGCACGTTTCCGCCCGCATCGACGAGATGATTCCCCGCGACCGTGACTTTGAGTGGTTGGGCCGCATTGGTGAGCGTCGCCGAAACGACGCTCGCCGGGGCGACGCCGGACGCGGTCGCGCCGATGACGGCGGCGCTGAAGCTCGCCGAGCCGTTGTACGCGATCGCAACCGCCGTGGCCGGAGAGGTGACCGATGTCGCGGAGAGCGTGGTCGAACCGCTCGCGTCGCTGTCGGTCAACGTGATCGGGTTGGAATACGGGTCGGCGCCGATGATCGTGCGGCTCGCCGCGTCCTGCGCGGTTACCGTGACGGCGACGCTGCCGGCACCGCTGATCGTCGACGATGCGATGCTGACGATTATTTTCGCAACCGCGCCGCCGGCGCTGATACGGACGATATTCTGTCGACCGCCGACGATCGTCTGCGTGACGCTGCCCTGCGAGAGAACGTTTCCCCCGGCGTTCGGCTGATCGAACAGCTTCACGTCGAACGTGTTGGTCCCGATCGGAGCCGGCACGACGCCTTCACACGTCGTAGAGCAGTTCACCGCGACGGGCGCGAGCGCACCGCCGCCGGCCGGCGTCACGACGATCTGCGCGGACTTCGTACCGGCCGAGATATATCGCGGCGACCGCTCGACGCTTTGCGGGATCGCGATGCTGAACGAAACGCTTAGGCTTTGCGTGTGCGCCGCGGAGTCCGCGGAACCGGGCCGGATCTCACCGCCGCCGCCGCACGCCGCTACGACGCACCAGCCGAGGAGCAGACCCGCTCGCGAGCCCAGCCGGAAGACGCCTCCATGCCGCATGCCATTCATTGTACGCGGAAAGCCGGCCTCGGCTAGACTCACTCGCACAAATAACCCCTACAAGTAGCATGTAGCATGCCCCGTCCCGAGCTCCCTATCCAAGAACGCCGGATACGTTTTCGGGCGGCGCTCGCTCGCGCTTCGTGCGCCGCGGCCGGGTAGACGGGACGCATGCCTCGCGTCTCGCTGTCCGGAGCCGTCACCGATCGTTCCACGAGCGTCACCTTCGTCGGCAACGCGACGACGCTCGTGCGCCTCGGCGGCTGCACGATCCTCACCGATCCGTCGTTCCTGCACGCGGGCGATCACGTTCACGTGGGATACGGGTTGTTCGCGAAGCGCCTGCGCGACCCGGCACTCGAGCCCGATCAGCTTCCGCCGCTCGACGCGGTGCTGCTCTCGCACCTGCACGGCGACCACTGGGATCCGCCGGCCGAGAAGGCGCTCGACCACACGTTGCCGGTTGTCACGACGCGCCAAGCCGCGGGCGTGCTCGCGAAGCGCGGCTTCACGCGCACGTTCGGGCTCGACGTGTGGGAGACGGCGACGCTCGACAAGACGGGCGGCGGCGCAAACGTCCGCATCACGGCGGTCCCCGCCCAGCACGGGCCCAAGGCCGTCGCGCAACTGCTTCCCGCAACGAACGGGCACGTGCTGGAAGCCGAGCGCGACGATGGCCGCACGCTGCGCGTCTACATCAGCGGCGACACGCTCGTGCACGAGCGGCTGCGCGAGATTCCGCAACGCTTCGCTGGCATCGACGTCGCACTGCTGCACCTTGGCGGCACGCGCATCCCCCACCGGCGCATCGGCATCCTGGTAACGCTCGATGCGGCCGGGGGCGTGGAGGCCGTTCGCATCATCGAGCCGCGCACGGTCGTGCCGGTCCACACCGACGACTGGAATCTGTTCGGCTCGTCGCTCGAGGACTTCATGGTCGCAATGCGCGAGGCCGGCCTGGCAGACCGAGTACGGGTGATCGAACGCGGCAGCACACTGGCGCTGTGACGGGCCCCGCAATAGCGATTCTTACACGGCGCGGCACGACGCGATCGATCCCGTCATCGTGCTTCGCCCTACCGGGCGCGAGCGCGGGTGAACCGGCGTGCCGGCACGGGGCGCTGCGAACGGCTTCCCGTTTCCTCCAACTGTTCCATCTGGTGCACGGCGACGCTGACTTGATTGCGCACGAGCACCAGCGTCGCGAGCGTCACGATCACCTGAACGATCGTCAGGATGGTCGTGATGAGCCGTTGCCGGTCCACGGCCGGTTCGGCGCTCGCGACCTGGACTGCTCGACCGACGACAATGACGATCAGAGTAACGATGAGCGCGGTCGCATGCGTCGCACGTTTCTCTTGGCTCCGCGCTCGCTCGAGCGCGGGTTGTTTGTCGCGGCTCACATGACGTACCTGTTCCATGCGGCGATCATAGAGCGGGCTGCTTAGGCCGCCTCGCGCTGGGCCTGCGCGCAGCCGGGGAATGCCGGCGGCGCGACCGGCGTCCGCGCGTCGCCTCGAGTTCCAGCGTCACCAGACGTGCGAGGACCGTCGCCGGGAAGAGCTGGCCGATCACCGCCTCCAAGTTCGCGAGCGACCGCGCGAGCGGAACGACGGGCACGATATCGCCGTAGCCGCTCGTCGTGAGCGTGGTGAGGCTGAAGTACACGAAATCGAACAGGCAATGATCCAGCGGCGGCACGATTCGTGCGCTGAAGGCGCCCGCCGCAACGGCCGCGATCAGCCGATATCCCAAGGCGAATGCGAACGCCATGTTGAGGTAGATCGCGATCGCGCCGAGAATCCGGTGCACCGTCACGCGTCCGGGCCCGAACACGACCGTCGCGAGCACGACGGTGAGCGCGGTGAACAGCAGCAGCGCGGCCACGAAGTCGAGGATCTCCGTCAGCCCGGACGGCCGCAAAAGCCGCAGCGCGATCGCCGCCAATTCCAAGCCCGTCGACGCCACGACCGCCGCGACCGCGAGGCGGTTGTGCCAGACGACGGCCAGCACGATGCAGACCGTCAACACGGCTACCGCGATGCCGAACGCGACCGCGGCAACGCGCGGAACTCCGACGCCCGCGAACAGCGGCCCGAAGCAGAACAGCGCGACCGCCTGCGCGACAACCAATACGGTGAGCCCCGGCTCGCTGCGCCGCCCGATAGCAAACATGCACGCAGTCTAACCGCGTCGCCGGATAACACCCGGAGAAATTCGTTTTCGCGAAGCCGCGGCCGCTATGCAACCGCGCGCGGCAACCGGATCGTGAAGGCCGCCCCGTCGCCCTGGCGGCTGTCGACCGACACCGTGCCGCCCGCACGCTCGGTCGCGCGCTTGACGATGGCCAGCCCGATTCCCGAACCGTCCACGCCGTCGACTCCCCGGCCCCGGTAGAACCGGTCAAAGGCGTGCGCCCGATCGTGTTCCGACATCCCGGGCCCGCGATCGCGCACGACGACCACGACGTCATCACCCTGGACCGCCGTGCTCACGGCGACTTCCGACGCCGGCGCGTACTTCAGCGCGTTGTCGACCAGATTGCGAATCGCTTCGAAGATGTCTGTCTCGTCCGCCACGACGCGCGCATCCGGCGCCGAGGTTACCGCGATCGTCGCCGGAAACTCGGGCGCCGCCGATCCGACTACGCGCTCGACGACTTTCGCGACTTCGACGATCTGCTGCGCTACCGGCTCGCCGCGCTCCAACCGCGCGAGATAGATCAGCTTCTCGATCAGGCCGCGCATTCGCCGGCTCTCCTGCCGCATCGTCGCGATGACGCGCTGACGCACCTGGGGAGCCTCCACCATGCCGTCCTCGAGCACGTCGAGATATCCCATGATCACCGTGAGCGGCGTGCGCAGCTCGTGCCCCGCGTCGGCGATGAACTGGCGAATCTCCGCCTCGCTGCGGTCGCGTTGCGCCAACGCGGACTGCACCTGGTGCAGCGCGCCGTTGTACGCGTGCGCGAGCTCGCCGAGCTCGTCATCGCCGGTCGAGCGCACCGGTTCCGGCCGGAAATCGCCGGCGGCGAACCGGCGCATCGCAGCGGAGATTTGTTTGAGCGGCAAAACCGCCTGACGCGTGATCGCGAATCCCGCGGCCCACGCCAAGATCACCGCCAGCACACCCACCGGAAGCATCCACAGCCAATACGCGTGCAGCGTTCGCTGCAGTTGGTACAGGTCGGCTGAAATGACGATGAGACCGCCGGTGCCGGTGACCGGAATTCGCGTGCGCTGCAGCCCCATCAGCGAAGCAATCGCGCCGACCACGCCCTCATTCTCGAGCGCCGGGCCGGTCTGGCTGACCACCCGGCCGTTCTCGTCGTACACCGTGATGTGAATGTGCGGCCGCCCGAGATCGCGCGTGATCCGTAGCGCGAGATCCCTCAGGGGAACGCGGCGCGCGGCGTTCTCGGCGATCCTCCGCTCGATGGTCGACGACGTTCCCTGGATCGCCCCGTTCGCGGTTTGGGCGTATAACGAGAACGTGAACACCGTCGAGGCAATCCCGATGAGCAGCATCAGCCCGACCGCGGCGCCGACGTACGCGAATACCAATCGCATGGCGAACGACCGCGGCCGGCGCTCATCCATCGTGCAGCGAGTACCCGACGCCGCGAATCGTGTGAATCAGCCGCGCCGCGGCGCCTTCGTCGACTTTCGCGCGCAGGTACGAGACGTAGCGCTCGACGCTTCCCGGACCGACCTCGGATTCGTCGCCCCACACCAAATCGAGCAATTGCTCGCGCGTGAACACCCGGCGCGGCTGCCGCAGGAGCGTCACGAAGAGATGGTACTCGAGCGGCGAGAGATCCAGCACGCGCCCGGCGCGGCGCACCGTGCGCGTCTGCAGCTCCACCTCGACGTCGGCGTACGAGATCGCCTCGACGTGCTCGAGTCGCGGCCGGCGCAGCGCCGAGCGGAGCCGGGCCACGAGCTCCGGCATTTCGAACGGCTTCGCGACGTAATCGTCGGCGCCGCGATTGAGCCCGGTCACGCGCGATTCCACCTCGCCTCGCGCGCTCAGCATCACGATCGGCGCCTCGGTGAGCCGCCGCAGCATCGGCAGCATCGTGAACCCGTCGACCTTTGGCATCATCACGTCGAGCAGGATCAGCTCCGGCTTCCAGTCCTTGATCACCGGGATCGCAGCGGGACCGTCGGCGACGGAGCGCACGTCGAAGCCGCGCGTCTTTAGCCCGAGCTCGAGCATCTCACGGATCGGGCGTTCGTCGTCGACGACGAGGAGGCGCGGGGGCGGCCCCGCTTCATCACGGTGGATTACCATGAAACAGAGTGTAGACCGGATAGTGGAGAGCAGCTAGAGAGTCCGGGAGCAGCTTGCCCGCATGCCCGCTTGGTTGAGCAAGCGCCGTTCTCTGATTCGACTCCGGTATCCGCGCCATACTGGGCGACATTATGACGTGGTCGACAGTTTCCGGCAGTCCCCGCGCGGCGACGGCTTCGCTCGCGCTCGTGCTTCTCGCGACGGCGTGCTCGCACGCGGCGCAGCCGGCGCAGCAGGCGTCTGCGGCGGTCGTCCCCGTCGTCGCGGCGCAGCAAGGAACGGTCTCGCCGCGCACGACGCTCTCGGGGATCATCGCGCCGCTGCAGAACGTCGGCGTCACCTCGATGCTGGCGGAGCCCGCCGACGCCGTGTACGTCAAAGAAGGCGATCACGTCTCGCGCGGGCAGACGATCGCGCTCCTCGATACCGCGGACTTGCGCACGCAGCTCGCGCAGTTTCAAGCGACGGTGAGCAGCAACGCCGCCAAGGCGACGCAGACATACGATCAGGCCGGCCTCACCATCATCCAGAACAGCAACACGGTGAACCAGGCACGCGCGATGCTGCGCCAGGCGCAGCAGACGCTCGCGACCGACACGCTGAACCTCTCGCGCGACGCGCAGCTCCTCGCGAACGGCTACATCCCGCAGCAGCAGTACGATCAGCAAGCGACGCTCGTGCGCAACGACGACCAGGCCGTGAACGCGGCGCGCGTCACGCTGCAGAACGACAGCCAGCAGGTCGCAGCGAACGGCACGACGTCGACCGGACTGCAAGGCTCGCAGGTCGCCGCAGCGCAGGCCGCGACGCAGATCTCGCAGGCGCAGGCCGATCAGATTCGCGTCGAGATCGCCAAAGCGACGATCGTCTCACCGATCGACGGCGTCGTCGTGAACCGTAACCTCAACCCGGGCGAATTCCCCGGGACGCGCCAGATCTTCACGCTGCAGGAAACCGATCGCGTCTACGGCGTGATGAACGGTTCGGCCGCGCAGATCACCGGCTTGAGCCCGGGCGCGAAAGCGACGATCGCGTCGTCGAGCCTCCCCGGCAAACAATTTCCCGGAACGGTTGAAGGCGTCCTCAACGCGCTCAACCCGGGCTCGACCAACTTCGTCGTCAAGGTGCTGCTCGCCAATCCCGGCGGCGTGCTGCGGCCGGGAATGGCGGTCTCCGCGAGCGCGCGATTCCCGAGCACCACCGGCCTGCGAATCCCGGACACCGCGTTTCTCGACACGACCAACTCGACGGTGCAGACCGTCAAAAACGGCGTCGTGCAGACCGTGAAGGTGACGCTGGTCGCCGACGACGGGAAGAACGCGATCGTCACCGGCCTCGCGACCGGGACGCCCGTCGTCGTGAACGGGCAATCCGGGCTCGCCGACGGCCAAACCGTCCAGTCTCAGCAGATCGCGCAGCGGTAGCACGATGTCGATCACCGCACTCTTCGTCCGCCGCCCGCCGCTCGTTTTCGTGCTGCTCGCGCTGATGGCGCTGGCCGGGACGATGGCATACCGCACGCTCGTGCAGCAGCAGTTCCCGAACGTCTCCGTCCCAACGATCAGCGTCTCGGTGCAGTTCAGCGGCGCCTCGCCGACGGTCATGCGCGACACGATCGTTCGCCCGATCGAGGACGCCATCGCCGGCACCCCCGACCTGCAGAATCTGAGCTCGAACATCCAGAGCGGCCGGGCGACGATCTCGGCGGCGTTCTACATCACGTCCGACGTCAACACCGATCTGGTCAACATCCAGAAGTCGCTGCAGACCGCGCAGCA
>JAXDMB010000356.1:0-17806 GCA_034666325.1 Vulcanimicrobiota bacterium | reverse complement strand
ACAAGACCGATCGGAACGACAGCGAGCTCGTCGTCGTCGACGTCGCGACCGGCGCGCGGCGCGTTCTGACCCACGAGCGAATCGGCGTCCACAACCCGCGCTGGGCGCCCGCCGGCGACCGCGTCGCATACCTTGCGTCGCCGGCCCGCGCGAAACCAGCGCAGCTCTACGTCCTCCCGATGAACGGCGGAGACTCCGAGAAGATCACCGACGTGAAGAGCGGCATCGGAACGTTCGCATGGCGGCCGGACGGCGCCGGCTTCGCATACCTCGCCGAAGACGATCCGCCCAAGACGAAAGCGCCCGAAGATTTCGTTCCCGCGTTCCCGGTCACCGACGAGCACTTTCTCACGCGCGAACCGTCGCGCCCCGCGCATGCGTGGACCGTCGGCGCCGATGGCAAAGGTGCAAAACAGATCACCAAGGGCGAGCTCTCACCGACCGCCGACGGCGCGGACCTCCGCTGGACGCCCGACGCGAGCTCGCTCGTGATGACCATGCAGCCCGATCCGGTGTTCGCGCACCTCACGAAATCGCGCACGATGGTCGTCGACGTCGCGACGGGAACGGCGCGCGCCGTGCGCCCCGACGCGCACGACGGCGCGTTCGCGCTCTCGCACGACGGCAAGCGGATCGCGCTCGCGGTTCCGCGCCACGGCAGCATGTATCTGCAAAGCGACGCGGACGTGCGTGAGCTCGCCGACGGCCGGGAGGTCGAGAGCGCGGCGGCGATCGACCGGAACACGCACTGGTTCGAGTTCGCAGCGGACGACAAGTCGCTGCTCGTCGCGACGGCCGACGGCGTGCGCAACGTGCTCTGGAACTATCCGCTCGGCGGAAAACCGAGCCGAGTCGATCTCGGCGACGTCGACTTCGACCCCGACGCAACGATAGCGTCGAACGGCACCATCGCGTTCGTCGGCCAGCGCCGCGACGACCCGAACGAGATCTACGTCCTCCCCGTGAACGCGATCGCGAACGTAAACGCAAACGCGAACACGACCGCACCGCGCAAGCTGACGAACGAGAATGCGTTTCTCGCCGGCTACGCGCTCGCGAAGCGCGATCGCTTCGATTGGACCAGCGACGACGGCACTCCGGTCAACGGCGTGCTGACGTATCCCGCAGGCTATCAGCCCGGTAAGAAGTACCCGCTCGTGCTGGACATCCACGGCGGACCCGTATCGACGTCGACATGGAACTTCGGCACCGTCGAAGGGGCGCTGTGCCAGATCCTCGCAGCGCGCGGCTACCTCGTGCTGCAGCCGAACTACCGCGGCAGCGACAACCAAGGCGACGCGTTCTTGAACGCGATCGTTCCACACGTCACGAGCGGCCCCGGTCGCGACAACCTCGCCGGCGTCGAAGCGCTCAAGAAGATGGGCATCGTCGACGAAGCGCGCATCGGCGTGAGCGGCTGGTCGGGCGGCGGATTGCAAACGGCCTGGCTCGTCGGACACGCGTCGTTCTGGCGCGCGGCGGTCGCGGGCGCCGGCGTGTACGACTGGTGGCAGCAGGCGGTGCTCGCCGACATCAACGAGCAGTTCGCGATCGACTTCCTCGGCGGCGCGTCGCCGTGGACCAAAGAAGGCCGCGCAACGTTCGCGGCGGAGTCCCCGATCACGTACGCGGGCGCGATCCGCACGCCGCTGCTGATCCTCAGCGACACCGGCGACCAGCGCGTCCCGATCGCCCAGTCGTACGCGCTCTACCACGCGCTGCACGACCGCGGCCGCACGGTGAAGTTCGTCGCATTCCCGCGCGGAGGACACTTCCCCACCGACCCCGTCGGCCGCGAAACCGTCCTGCGCCAATGGACAGCCTGGTTCGACCGATGGATGAAATAATGCAGAGGAAGATTCGCCACCGCAGTGCCGCGCGAGCGGCAGTGTTCACGCTCATGATCGCGGTCACCGGTACGGCGGCGCCCGCCACCTCAGCGCAGTCGACGGCCACAATCGTATCGCCGCGTCTCGCTGCAACCACATCGCCGTCCGCTGCCGCAACCGCATCGCTTTCGACAGCCGCGTCCGCAACCGCATCACCACGCCGGTCGCTGCAAGAAAGCGACCTTCGCAAGCTCGTCACGCTGCTCGATCCGCAGATCGCGCCGGACGGCAAGCGTGTGACGCTCGTCGTGCGCCGTCCCGATTTCGCGAAGAACAAGTACGCCAACGAGCTCGTGCTCGCCGACGCGCGCACCGGTTCGACGCGCACGCTGGTCGCGGAACGCGGCGACGTCGGCTCAGCACGCTGGTCGCCCGCCGGCGACCGCATCGCGTACCTCGCAACGCCACCGAAAGATCCCGAAGCCAAGGACGAGCCGTCACCGCAGCTGTACGTCCTGCGCCTCGACGGCGGCGAACCCATGCGAGTCACCGACGCGAAGCACGGCGTCGAAGCGTTCGCGTGGCGGCCCGACGGCCGCGGCTTCGCGTACCTCGCGCGCGACGACAGCCCCGACCAAAAACGCATCAAAGCGCACGACGACTGGTTCGAGATCACCGACAACGCCTGGACGTCGCGCGCTGCGCCGGTGTCCGTTCATCTCTGGACGGTCGACGCCGACGGCACACGAACGCACCGCGTCACGCACGGCGCGTGGTCGCTCGCAGGCGATCCGGTCTTCGCGCCCGGCGCACATGCGGTGTACGTCGGGCGCACGCCGAACGCGTCGACCAACCACTACCGCGCACGCGACGTCGTTCGCGTCGATCTCGCGAACGGCGCCGTCCGCCGCATCACGCACGGCAGCACGGACAGCCCCGACGTTGCACCCGACGGGAAACACCTCGTCTACAGCGGCGAGCACGCGAACGCGTTCTCCCAAAGCGAGCTGTACATCAGCGACCTCGACGGCCGCAACGCGCGCGACGTCACCGCACGCCTCGACCGCAACATCCAGTTCAGCGTCTTCGCGCCGCACGACCGTATCATCGTCGGCGCGAACGACGGCACGCGCGACCGCCTCTTCGCGCTCGCACCGGACGGCACGCCGAACGCGCTCGCCCTCGGCGACGTCGACGTCGCCGGCGGCGCCACGACCGCACGCGACGGCACCCTCGCGTTCATCGGCACGACGCCGTCGCACCCCGCGGAGCTCTACATCCTGCACGACAACGCACCCGCACCGCATCGCCTCACGCACTACAACGACGCGATCGCCGCGCACCCGATGGGCCGCACCCGCACGATCACCTGGCGCACCGCCGACGGCTTCACAGCAAACGGCGTCCTCACCGCGCCTGCGACCGCGCCCGGCAGCAAACCTCCGCTCGTCGTGCTGATCCACGGCGGCCCCACCGCTACATCCACCGAGGGCTTCAGCTCGCTGGCGCAGTTGATGGCCGCGCGCGGCTGGTACGTCTTTCAGCCGAACTACCGCGGCAGCGACAACCTCGGCCACCGCTGGGCGCAAGCCACCGTTCCGCACATCACGAGCGCACCCGCGCGCGACGTTCTCGAAGGCGTCGACGCCGTGCAGAAGCTGGGCATCGTGGACACGTCGCGCATCGGCGTCTCCGGCTGGAGCGAAGGCGGATTGCTCACGTCATGGCTGATCGCGCACGACCACCGCTGGCGCGCCGCGATGTCAGGCGCCGCGGTGAACGACTGGACCGGCTACGCCGACATGACCGACGCGCAAGACTTCTCGCCGTCGTTCATCGGCCCGTCACCCTACACGAGCGAAAAGCAGCGCGCACGGTACGACGCCGAATCCCCGCTCACGTATGCTGCCGGCGTCAAGACGCCGACGCTCATCATGACCGACGCCGGCGACCAGCGCGTCCCGACGCCGCTCGCATACGAGTTCTATCACGCGGTGCGCGCGACGGGCACGCCCGTCGAGATGGTCGTGATCCCGGTGAACGGCCACAACCCCAGCGACCCGCTCCACCGCGAAGACCGCACTCACCGCTGGATCGACTGGTTCGCGAGGCACTTCTGATGACGACCCTGTTCGCACTCGCCGCGATCCTCGCGGCCACATCCCCGGCACCGGCCGCCGCACCCAAACCGCTCACGCTGGAAGCGCTGCGCCAAACCGTATCCGTGCGGGAGCCGCAGATCGCGCCGGACGGCAAACGCGTCGTCTACGTGCGCGGCGCCGGCGACTTCAAAGCGGACGTCGAGCGCACGCAACTGATCCTCGTCGACGTCGCGACCGGCGCGCGCCGCGTGCTCACGCAAGACCGCGACGACATCGCGAACCCGACATGGTCGCCCGACGGAACGCGCATCGCCTTCCTCGCCGCACCCTCCAAGGACGACCCGCCGGAAATCTACGTCCTCTCACTCGAAGGCGGCGACGCAACGCGCATCACCCGCGTAAAAGGCGCGATCACCGCCGTCGCCTGGCGCCCCGACGGCCGCGCGCTGGCCTTCCTGATGCGCGACCCACCTCCGGGCGCAACCCCGGACCCGGCCGCCGCAAAATCACCGCCACCATCACCACTGCCGTCGCTGGCGCCCTCGACACAGCAGCAGCCAACACCGCCGCCAACCTCACCACCGGCGCGAACAACACAATCCCCCGCGCCCAAACCATCGCCGTCAACCACACCAAAAGGCTACGTCGAAGCGTTCACCGTCACCGACGAGCACTACCTCACGCGCGCGCCGTCGCGCCCAACCCACCTCTGGACGATAGACGCCGACGGCACGAGCCCCAAGCAGATCACGCACGGCCCCGCAAGCCAATCCGGCCGCATCGTCTGGCTGCACGACGCCGCATCGATCATCGTAAGCGAACAACCGGACGCGATCTTCGCGCACCTCACCAAGACGCACAGCGTCGCAATCGACCTCGCCACCGGCACGACGCGCCCGCTGCGCGCGAACGAGGCCGACGGCGGCGCAGTGCTCTCCCCGGACGGAACGCGCATCGCGCTCGCGGTCCCGCGTCACGGCTCGGTGTACCTCCACAGCGACGCTGTGATCCGCCGCCTCAGCGACGGCGCCGACGTCACGAACAGCATCGCGCTCGACCGCAACGCGAACTGGTACGACTGGCTCGACGACCGCACGGCGCTGGTCGGCGCGGCGGACGGCGTGCGCACGTACGTCTGGCGACTCCCGGTCGACGGCGCCGCGGCGACACGCATCGACCTCGGCGACGTGGACTTCGGCGACGACGCGACGGTCGCGCGCGACGGCACGATGGCATTCGCCGGCCGCCACACCGACCGCCCGCCGGAAATCTACATCCTGCCGCGCAACGGCAAACCGCGCGCGATCACCAGCGAGAACACGTGGGCGCAAACCTACGCGGTCGCGCGCACGGAACGCATCGACTGGACGTCCGACGGCATGAACGTCAACGGCGCGCTGACGTACCCGCCGAGCTACACCGCCGGCAAACAATACCCGCTGGTGCTGGTGATCCACGGCGGCCCGGTCGCCACGTCGAACCGCGACTTCAACGCGCTCGCGCAGATGCTCGCGGCGCACGGCAATCTCGTGTTGCAGCCGAACTACCGCGGCAGCGACAACTCCGGCGACGCGTTCCTCCAAGCGATCGTCGGCCCGGTCACGAGCGGTCCCGGCCGCGACAACCTCGCGGGCGTCGAAGCGGTGAAGAAATTGGGCATCGTCGACCCCGCGCGTATCGGCGTCTCCGGCTGGTCGGGCGGCGGCCTGCAAACGTCATGGCTCATCGGCCACGCGACGTTCTGGCGCGCGGCGCTGTCCGGCGCCGCGGTGAACGACTGGTTCGAGCAAGCGACACTCGCGGACATCAGCGAAGAGTTCGCATCGACGTTCCTCGGCGGCGCGACGCCGTGGACGCCGGAAGGCCGCGCGAAATACCGCGCCGAGTCGCCGATCACGTTCGCGGCGAACGTCAAAACGCCGACGCTGATCCTCACCGACAGCAGCGACCAGCGCGTCCCGATCACGCAGTCGTTCGCGTTCTACCGCGCGCTGCAAGCGCATCACGTCCCCGTGACGCTGATGGAGTTCCCGCGCACCGGCCACAACCCGTCCGACCCCGTCGCCCGCGAAGCGCGCATACGCATCTGGACCGAATGGTTCGACAAGTGGATGAAGTGAAGTGCCTGAAGTAATGCGCCGTCTCGCCCTCACCTGCGCCGCGGCCGCGAGCGCAGCGATACTCCTCGGCGCGGCACCGCGCCCGATCGAGCTCAACGATCTGCGCGCGCTCGTGAGCTACGGCTCACCGTCGATCGCGCCCGACGGCCGCCGCGTGCTCGCCATCCGCCGCCACAGCGACTTCAAGGAAAACAAGTCCGTCAGCGAGCTCGTGCTCATCGACGTGAAGACGCACGCCAAACGCGTCCTCACGCCGGACCGCAAGAGCGTGCAAAGCCCGATCTGGTCGCCGAACGGCGACCGCATCGCGTTCCTGAGCCCCGGCGGCGAGAAGAAGACGCCGCAAATTTGGGTGCTGCCGGTCGACGGCGGCGAAGCGACGCGCGTGACCGACGCGGAGCGCGGCATCGACGGCTTCGCATGGCGCCCCGACGGCCGCGAGCTCGCGTACGTCACGAACGACGAGCCGCCCAACAAGAAAGCGATCGACGCGCACGACGACGCGTTCGAGGTCACCAAAGAAGCCTGGACCGCGCGCGCATCCGCGACGCCCGCGCACATCTGGCTGATCGCGGCGAACGGCGGGAAAGCGCGCCGCCTCACGTCCGGAACGTGGAGCGTCGCCGGCGGCGAGCTGTCGTACCGCGCCGACGGCCGCGCGATCGCGTTCACGCGCTCACCCGACGGCACGCCGGACACGTACCTGCGCACGACCATCGGGCTCGCCGACGTCGCGAGCGGCAAGATAACGACGTTCGGCAAACCGGGCAGCAACGGCGCGACGTACGACCCGTCCGGCACGTTTCTCGCGTACCTTTCCCCCAACGCGATCGCGAACGTGCAAAGCGATCTCGCGTTCGCGAACGCGGACGGCTCGCACCGAATCGAGATCGGCAAACGCCTCGACCGCGACGCGAGCGGCGCGGAGTTCCTTCCGGACGGCACCGTCCTCACCAGCGCGACCGACGGCACGCGCTCGCACATTTACGCCGTGCACAATGACGGAAGCGTCGCCACGGCGCCCACCGGCGACGTCAACCCGACGGCGTTCTCGGTCGCGCGCGACGGCACGCTCGCGTTCAGCGGATCCACCGCCACCGATCCCAACGAGATCTACCTGCTGCGCCCGCTCGCGAAAGCGCCGGAGAAGCTCACGTCCACCAACGCGTGGCTCGGGACGCGCGGCATCGGCACGAAACGCACGCTCGCGTGGCGCGCCGCCGACGGAACGCAGCTCGACGCGGTGATCACGCAACCGCCCGGCTTCACGAAAGCGAAGAAATACCCGCTGGTGCTGGTGATTCACGGCGGCCCCACCGGCGCGTCGCGCGCGAGCTTCAGCCAGCTTCCGGCGCTGCTCGCCGCGCGCGGCTGGCTCGTGATGGAACCGAACTATCGCGGCAGCGACAACCACGGCGCGAAGTCGATCGCCACGTCGCTCGGCCACCCGATGTCCGTCGCGGGCCAAGACATTCTTGACGGCATCGCAGCGCTCGAGCGCGAGGACGTCGTCGACACGGCGCGCATCGGCGTATCGGGCTGGTCGGCGGGCGGCATGATGACGTCGTGGCTGATCACGCACGATACGCGCTGGCGCGCCGCACTTTCCGGCGCGGCCGTCAACTCGCTCGTCGGCGTCGCAACGATGAGCGACATCAACGAGTACGAGCCGGCGCTGATCCGCGGCGACGTGTGGGCCGATCCGGCCGTGATGCAGCGCGCGCTCGACGAATCACCGCTCACCTACGCGGACCGCGTCAAGACGCCGACGCTGATCGTCACCGACGCCGGCGACCAGCGCGTCCCCACACCGCTGTCGTACGAGTTCTACCACGCGGTGCGCGCGACGGGCACGCCGGTGGAGCTGCTCGTGTATCCGGTGAACGGCCACTACCCGTCCGACCCGCTGCACGCCGAAGACATCAACCGCCGCTGGGTGGACTGGTTCGCGAAGCACTTCTGACACGAAGCGCACTTGCTCGCTCGCCAAGCAAGGCGTTTCGGCCGGTCTGCCGAAGCGAGAGACCGGTGGCCGGGAGCAGCGCAGATGCCGGATAATTTCGACGAAGAAGCCCCGCACATTTTCATAAGCTACGCGCATATGGACAACGTCGTGCCCGATCACTGGGTCGACACGTTCGCCGACCGCCTCCAGGCGTTCGTCAGCGTGCGCTGGGGCACCGAAGCGAAAGTCTGGAAAGACCATCTCCAGCTTCAGGGCAACGACCCGCTCCCCGAAAAGATCCTCTCCGCGCTGCAGCGCGCATACGTGATCGTGTCGGTGATCTCGCCGACGTACTTCAAGTCGCCGTGGTGCACCACCGAGCTGCACACGTTCTGCGAAGCGAAACGCTCCGGCTCCGACGTCGGCCTGCCGCTGCGCGTGTTCAAAGTGTTCAAGCTCGGCGTCGAAGCGACGGCGATGAAGGTGATTCCCGAGCTCGTCGACACGATGGGGTTTCCGTTCTACCACTACAACGGCCGCAAAGACGTGTCGGTGGATCCGAGCGAGGCGCGCGCCGACTTCGACAACCTCGTGGACGACGTCGCGATCCCGGTGTCGCAGGTGCTCGACAAGCTGCTGGGCGGCGTGGGCGGTTTGTCGCGCATGAGCGGCATCAAGATCTACCTCGGCCGAACGGGCACCGACATGGCCGCCGAGCGCGACCGCCTGCGCATCTCGCTGATGCTCGCGGGACACACCCCGGTGGAAACGGATCCGGTATACGACGACCAGTACGACGCGCGCGTGAAGGCGCAGCTCGCCGCGTGCCACCTCTCGATCCACCCGATCGGCGACAACTTCGCGCGCCTCGAGAACTCCGATCTCCCGATCGACGCGCACGCGTACGACCTCGCGAACGACGAAGCGCACGCGCGCCCGGAGTTCCTGCGCATCAGCTGGCGGCCGTCGAAACTGCTCCCGTCCGATCCGCACCAAGCCGCGTTCGTCGAGCGCGTGCGCGACGACGTGCAGCTCGCGAACATGGAGCATATCGAAGACAAACGCGAGTACTTCGAGCAAACGCTGGGCGACCGCCTCGCCGCGATCCGCGCACGCATGCAAGCCGCCACGGCGGCCGCGCAACCACCCACCACGACGAGCGCGCAACCGCCGACAGCTGCAACCGCCGCACGCCCGCGCGCCGCGAAAGTGTACCTGCTGTTCGACCCGCGCCGCGACGGCGCCGAAGGCACGCCGGGCGCGGCCACGATCGCGGCGATCCGAGCGCACCTGATCGCACAAAAGCTCACGGTGGTCAAACCGCTCGCCGACGGCTCACCGGACGAGGTCGCGGAATACCACCAGCTCATGCTGCGCCAGAGCGACGCCGTCCTGATCTATCACGGCAACGCAACGCCGCTGTGGGTGGCAAAATCGGTGGCGGAGCTGACGACGGCGGGCCGCGGCTTCGGCACGAACGGCTACGCAGCTACCGCGGTCCTCCTAGCACCACCGCCGAGCGACGAAAAAACCGACTACAACGACGTGGACGTCCCGGGCATCACGACATCAGAACCGTTCGACGCGTCCGCACTCGCCCCGTTTCTCGCCGCATTACACGGCGCAGTGACTACGGCCGTATGAAACTCGCGCGCGCGGCGTCGCCGAAATGACGGTCGCACCCGCCGTCGCGACGCGCGAAAACCCGTTCATCGGCTTGCGGCCGTTCGACGAACAGCACGCCGACGTGTTCTTCGGCCGCGAGAAGCAGGTCGACAAACTCCTCGAGCGCCTCGCGCAAACACGCTTCCTCGCGGTTGTCGGCTCGTCGGGCTGCGGCAAATCATCGCTGGTCCTCGCGGGCCTCGTCCCGGCGCTGCGCCGCGGCTCGATCCAGCAGGCCGGCCGAAAGTGGCGCATCGCGAAGATGCGGCCCGGCTCGTCCCCGATCCACGCGCTCGCCGACGCGCTCGCACAACCCGGCATCCTCGCGGCCGAAGCCGGCGACATGACGGCGCGCCGCGCGATGATCGAGCACGCGCTCGAGCGCGGCGAGCTGGGCCTCGTCGATCTGGTGTTCCGCGCGCGCATGGCAGCCGACGAGAACCTGCTGGTGATCGTCGATCAGTTCGAAGAGCTGTTCACGTACGCCGGCAGCGCGGAGCACGCAGCCGACGAAACCGACGCGGCCGCCTTCGTAAAACTGCTCCTCGCGGCCGCCGGGCGCAGCGACCTGCCGATCTACGTCACGTTCACGATGCGCTCCGATTTCCTCGGCGAGTGCGCGCGCTTCCGCGACCTCCCGGAAGCGGTCACCGAAGGCTTGTTCCTGGTCCCGCGCCTGACGCGCGACGAGATCCAGCGCGCGATCGTCGAGCCGATCGTGCACGCGGGCGCACGCATCGAACCACGGCTCGTGTCACGCCTGCTCAACGACATCGGCCGCGACTCCGACCAGCTCCCCGTTCTGCAGCACGCGCTCATGAAGACGTGGGACGAGTGGCAGCGCCGCAACGCGCCCGACGAGAGCATCGACGTCGTCGACTACAAAGCGATCGGCGAGCTGAGCGGCGCGCTCTCGCAGCACGCGGAGAACATCTACGCGAGCCTGACCGCGGAACAGCAGGTCCTCGCCGAAAAGCTGTTCCGCTGCATCACCGTCCGCGACGCGGAGAACCGCGGCGTCCGCCGCCCGACCGCGTTCGCACTCGTCCTGGAGATCACCGGCGCGGCGGCCGCCGACGTCGAGAAGCTGATCGCGACGTACAACGCGCCCGGCGTGTCGTTCCTCACGCCGTCGGGACCGCCGCCGTACGACGGCACGGTGCTCGACCTCTCGCACGAGAGCCTGATGCGCTTGTGGAAACGCCTGTGCGAGTGGGTGGAGCGCGAAGCGGACTCCGCGCAGATCTACCGCCGCCTGGTCGACGACGCGCTGGTACCGCGCGCGCTGTGGATCGATCCCGACCTCGCGATCGGCCGCGCATGGCTCGCGGCCAACAAAGGCACCGTCAACCCCGCCTGGGCTGCACGCTACGACGACGCGCTCAAAAAGAGCGCGCCCGACGCGCAAGCGCGGCACGCCGCCGCGAGCGACCACTTCGAGCGCGCGTTGGCATTCCTGGCGGCGAGCACCGAGGCGCCGCTGCAAGAGCTGCGCCGCGCGCGCGACGCGGAAAACCGCCGCCGCTACCTCCTGCGCACCACCGTGCTGACGTGTACGGCGATCGTCGTGATCGCAGCGGTCGCGATCAGCCTGTGGTTCGGCCAGCAAGCCAGATCGGCGCGCGCCCAAGCGTCGAACGCACAGCAAGAGACGGCGAGAGCGCGCGCAGCAACGGACGCGCTCGCCGCGCGCGAGCAACACGCCAATGACCTGGCGTTCGCGCTGCAGCAGAAGAACGCCGCCGTAAAAATCGCCGCCGACCACGCGTACGCGAAAGCGGAACGCGAAAAACGACTGGCGGCGATAGCGAGCCGCCAAGCCGCATACGACCGCGCGCGCGCGGCCGCCGCAACGTCCGAAGCGAACGCGCTGCGCGCGCAAGCCGCGAACGAGAAGCTCGCAGCCGACGCGAGCATGCGCCGAGCACAGGTCGAGCTCGCGACGGCCCGCGCGGCAAGCGAGTTCAACGCCGGCGCGGCGCTCGCCGAACGGCACGACTATCCCGGCGCGATCCGGTCCTATACCGCAGCGATCGCCGGCTACGCGATGAACCCGGCAAAGCGCTCCGACCGCGCGAGCGCGTACATCGGCCGCGCCGACGCGTATCTCGAACTTCACCAGAACGCCAAGGCACAGGCCGACTACACGAGCGCGATCGCGCTAGACCCGCACCGAGCCGAACCGTACGCGCAGCGGGCCTCGTTCGCGTACGGCCGCGGCGCATACGGCCAGGCGATCTCCGACTACAATCATGCGCTTGCGATCAACCCGAACGACGCGCGCTCGCGCCAAGCACGCAACGCCGCCGTCGTTCAGCAAACGCTGGCGCGCAACGGAATCGCCCCGGTACAGACCCCGCGCCTCGCAACGCCGCCGCCGCCGCAGATCCAGCACTTGAGCACGAAGCCGCTGGTGATGCCGTCCCAGAGCACCGCGCAAGCGAGCGTCGCGCAATCGACCGCGGGCCAACCGACAGCCGGCCAAACCACCGCTGCGCCGTCGACACGCAAGAACGGCCTGAACGCGTGCGCCGCACCGCCCGCCTACCTGCGCATCGCGGCGGCCGCGCCGGGCGCGGCGCAAGCCGCCTTCGACGCGGCAAACGCGGGCATCGCGGCAAACGCCGCATGCGTCGACACCGCATACCACCGCGTCAACGAAGCCTTCCTCATGTCACAACTGGCCGCCGCTGAACGCACGCTGCGCAAGAGCGACTGGCAAAAGCACCTCAGAGCCGCGAACGACCTCCTCGACTGGTGCGCGACATCCCGGGACGTCACCGACCCAACGGCGCCCCCAGACTGCCGAGCCCAACGCCAACGCAACGACGCCCTCACAAAGCCGGCCAGCGCGAAGTAGTTCCAGTCAAAACTAGGGTAGGAAATCCGCGTAGCAGCGCTCGCATCTCAGCGTCTTCGTGCGTGCCTCGACGTCATAGAAGCCCACTCCCTTGCACTGCGGACACACCGCATACTCGGCTGTCCATGCGCCGCCCCGGCGCGGCGTGATATCTTGTCGCACGTCGCCCGCTGCCGTCATCGCCGCGAGTTCTGCGGTCGGTGCGAGCTGCTCAGGTACCGGAGCATTCTCGCTACGGAGACGCTGCCCGATCGCTTCGTCCGACGCGGCGACGATCTCCAGCAGAAACGTTTGCAACTCTGCGAGACACTCGCGAACCTGCGCGCTCTGCTGGGACCGCAGCTTGCTCGCGATCGGCCGAACCTCGTTCCCGAGATCAGCGCTCTTGAACGGCTTGCCGTCAGCCATGCCGAGGATACGGTCCTGGCTTTCATCTCGGAAGTTGCCGTAGTAGAGCTCCCACGAGCTCACAGCGGCCCGCAGGCCGTCCGAGAACCGGCGATAGCTGTCTTGGCGGTAGCCGAAAAGCGGAGCATACGCCACTTCGACTTCTTCGTCGCGATACAATTTCACGAGCTCGGTCTTCGTCTCGTAACATCTCTTCCACAGGGAGTCCCGAGCTTTTATGACGTTCCTCGTCGATACGAGCACTTCGTCGGCCTCCGTAATCGGCGCTTGTATATAGTCGTAGAACGAATCGAAGATCGCTTGGGCACGGGTGAGCCGCGACAATGTTTGACCGGCGGCCGCCCGAATCCGATCCGCGTTTTCTTTGTCGCGAGCTTTGCGGTCTTTACGTCTGGTGTAGAGAAAGACGCCGCCCGCGATCGCCACCGAGGCGACGGTCAGCAGGTCGCCGAGCTTCACGGTACCGTCGAAGTGGAATCCGCCGGGTGCAGGAGACGCGGTGGGACTCGCCGGCGGCAAGGCTGCTGACCGCGCCTGCGCGCACTGCGGAGAAGCCGACGCGATCACGAGCACGGCGGTGCAGAGGAACGTAAATCGAAAAATCGTCATGATCTCCTCCGCAGCAGCCGGCCCAAGGACGTTCAGCGGTTCATGTGGTGTACCCCTCGATCCGCTCGAGCCCGTCACGCTGCCGGATCGCGTTCACCATGATCGCGCCTTGCTCGATCGCGTCGTCCAGCGCGACGTGCGTGTGCGGCGTATCCTCATCGAACCACTCCGGGTCGTACTTGCTCTTCCCGAGCATCCCGTACCGCGACCCCGGCATCCGCCCCATCGCGAACGACTTCAAATCCAACGCCGCGAACCCGAGCGCCGGCACATCGCCGACCGCGTACGCGAGATACCAATACAGCCACGCGCCGTAATCGTACGCCGCCGGCGCACCGACAGCACACGGCTTCCCGAACCCGCGCAACGACTTCACCCACGCATCGCACGCGAGCATCGACTCGCGCACCGGCTGCACGTTCTCCCGCGATCGCTCAAACGCCAACCGGTTCGCCGCGCTCGACTGCCACCACGCCATCACGCGCGGATGCTGCGAAGCCCCCGGCAGCAGCTCGAGATTGCGCGTGAACGTCCCGAGCAGCACCTTCTCGAGCGAAAACGCCGCGATCCCGAACGACAGCATCGAGTACAATCCGGGCACGGGCCCGTCGGCCTCCACGTCGATCGACAGATAGATCTCCGGCGTCGGCGCTTGCCGCACATGCTCTTTCCGTGCCACCCGTTCCAGGGTACGTCGCAGCGGCCGAGAAGCCCGTCCTCCCCACAAGCCAACGGAGGCGCCCCCGCATGAAACCTTCTCGCAGCGCATTTCTCGCCGCGGCAGCCGGCACCGCCGCCGTTGCCGTGGCGCCTCCATCGCTCGTCGCCGCGGCGAGCCCGGCCGACGTCGCGAACGCCACCAAAGGCATGACCCTCACGACGCTGCGTGACGGGACGACGGACCATCTCGGCATCCGCACGGCAAAAGGCATCGTCGACGTCGCCGCGTCCGCCGCCGCGCTCGGCATCGCGAATGCCCCACGCACCGTCGAGGACGTCGTCCAAGGCCGCGGCGACGTGGCATCGCTGGGCCGTATCGTGTCCAGCGCGCCGGCGAGCGCCGTGCGCAGCGAAGCCTCCGTGCAGTTCGGCCCGCTGGTCAGCTCGCCGAGCAAGATCTTATGCGTCGGCTTGAACTACAGCGCGCACATCGCGGAGACGGGTGAGAAGGCGCCGATCGCGCCGAACCTGTTCAACAAGTACAACACGACGCTCAACCGCCACAACGGCACGGTCCCGGTGTCGGGACTGCCGACGAAGATGTTCGACTACGAGTCCGAGCTGGTGTTCATCATCGGCAAGACCGCGAAGAACGTCTCCGAAGCCGACGCGCTCAAGTACATCTACGGCTACACGACCGGCAACGACTTCACCGAGCGCGACTCGCAGAACCGCGTGTCGCAGTGGATGACCGGGAAATCGCCGGATCACTTTGCGCCGATCGGGCCTTGGCTCGTGACCGCCGACCAGATCCCCGATCCCCAGACGCTCCAAGTGCAGACCTTCGTCAACGACGAGACGACGCCGCGCCAGGACATGAACACCAAGCAGATGATCTTCAACTGCGCGAAGATCCTCAGCTACACGTCTCAGTACATCACGCTGCACCCCGGCGACGTGTTCTTCACGGGCACGCCGAGCGGCGTGATCGTCGGCATGCCCAAGGACAAACAAGTGTGGCTGAAACCGGGCGACCGCATCCGCACGGTGATCTCGAAACTGGGCGAGCTGCACTTCACACTCACGTAGCTCGGCGCCGCCGGTCGCGGGGAGAAACGGACGATGAGCGTTCCAGCGGTCCAGCCAACGGAATCGAATCCGGCCGTCTTCGCGCGGCTCGAAGACCAGATCACGTGGTATAGCACGCGGGCGGCGCGCAACCAGCGGAACTACCGGTACACGTCGGTCGCGCAGATCGCGATCTCGGCGATCATCATGATCGTCGCGTCGATCCCCGCGCCCGGCGCGTTCCTCGGCCCGGTGGGCGTCGCCGCGCTTCTGGCGGCGGTTCTCGCGGTGATGAAAGGCATGGAGACCGCCTTTCAATGGCAGTCGAACTGGGTGAACTACCGCGCCGCGGCCGAGTCGCTCAAGCACGAGAAGTATCTGTATCTCGCAAAAGGCGGCCCGTACGCGGACGCGCCGAACCCCGACCGGCTTCTGGCCGAGCGCGTGGAGGACATCATCATGCACGAGAACGGCGGCTGGACCACCCGCAGCCAGCCGCCGGTGACGGACGGCGAGAAGAAGGCGTAACCGCCGCCGCGAACGCCTCGCGCAGCGGGCACGTGGCGAAATCGGTAGACGCGCTGGATTTAGGTTCCAGTGGGGCGACCCATCCGAGTTCGAGTCTCGGCGTGCCCACGCTTGCCCGGCGGTCGCTTCCTGCGTAAGGTGGTTGACGAGGGGCACACCGTTCGGTAAACTCCGAGGGTTCGTCCCGGCCCGCGCGAAAGCGCGTCCGGCGGTCCGCGGAAGTAGCTCAGCGGTAGAGCATCGCCTTGCCAAGGCGAGGGTCGCGAGTTCAAATCTCGTCTTCCGCTCCAAGTTCAAATGACGGCGGGCTCTAGCCCGCCGTCCCCGCTTCCGGAGGTCGCTCAACTCGTGCCCACGACGCTGAAGTCGCTCGATCCAACGCAGGTCGAGCTCGAGATCAGCATCACGCCGGAAGAATACGCCGCGGCGCAAGATGCCGCGTTCCGCAAGCTGGTGCGCAACGCGAAAATCCCCGGGTTCCGCCCGGGCAAAGTTCCGCGCAAGATCTTCGAGAGCAACTACGGCACGGCGACGATCCTCGAACGCGCGCTCGACGATCTCCTCAACACGAAGTACCCGGCCGCGCTCGAAGAGCACAACATCGACCCGCTCACGCGCCCCACGGTCGAAGTGGTCCCGTCCGAAGACCAGACGCAGCCGCCGCTGTTCAAGGCCGTCGTGTCGGTGCGCCCGGAAATCGAGCCCAAGGACTACACGGGCGTCGAGATCACCGACGTGCCGGAAACGGCCGGCGAAGCGGACCTCGAGCGGGCGCTCGAGCAGATGCGCCGCGACGCCTCCACCCTGGTCCCGGTCGACCGCCCGGCAAAGCTCGGCGACACGGTCGTGATGGACTACGAAGGCAGGATCGACGGCGTCGCGTTCGAGGGCGGCACGGCCCAGGGCCAAGAGACCGAGCTCAACGGCGAACGCTTCATCCCCGGCTTCGTGGACGGTATCATCGGCATGACGGCCGGCGAGACGAAGGACGTCCCGGCCAAGTTCCCCGACCCGTACTCGAACGAGGAGCTCGCCGGCAAGGACGCGGTCTTCACGATCACCGTGCACGACGTCAAGGAGCCGGAGCTCCCGGAGCTGGACGACGCGCTGGCCAAGCGCGTCTCGCGCTCGGAGACCCTGGACGACCTCAAGACGGAGATCCGGCGCCGCCTCGATGAGACGGTCCGCCGCAACGCCCGCCAGAAGATGTCCACGGAGCTGCTCGAGAAAATCGCGGCCGCCAACGACTTCCCGCTGCCCGAGGTGCTGATCGAGCGCGAGAGCGACGCGCTGCTCAACGAGTCGCGCCAGTTCATCGCGCGTGCCCGCATGTCGTGGGAGCAGTACCTGGAGGGCACCGGCAAGACCGAGGCCGAGCTCAAGGAGACGTTCCGCCCCGAGGCCGAGCGCCGCGTGAAGCAGACGCTGCTCGTGGAGGCGATCGCCAAGAAGGAAGGCATCCAGGCGACCCAAGAGGACGTCGAGACCGAGCTGAGCGCGCTGGCGGCCCAGTACGGCCAGCCGCGCGAGCGCATCATCGAAGCCTTGCAGTCCAACGTAGCCGCGCTGATCGACGGAATCGTGCGCACGAAGACCATCGACCGCCTGATCGAGCAAGCAAAACGGGTCCCCGCAACTGAAACGCCCGCCGACACGGTCACGGAGACCGCATAATATGGGACATCTCGTACCAATGGTCGTCGAGCAGAGCGCACGCGGTGAACGCGCGTACGACATCTACTCGCGCCTCCTCAAAGAACGCATCATCTTCGTCCACGGACCGATCGACGACGGCATGGCAAGCCTCGTCCTCGCGCAGCTCCTCTTCCTGGAGCGCGAAGACGCCGATAAAGACATCGACATGTATATCAACAGCCCGGGCGGCTCGGTGACCGCCGGGCTCGCGATCTACGACACGATGCAGCTCATCAAGCCCGACGTCGCGACGATCTGCGCCGGCATGGCCGCGTCCATGGCCTCGGTCCTCCTGACCGGCGGCGCGAAGGGCAAGC
>JAXDMB010000355.1:0-3125 GCA_034666325.1 Vulcanimicrobiota bacterium | reverse complement strand
ATCACGGAGACGCGGGCGGACTGGGCCGATGTCGCGGGCGGCTGGCCCGTCGTGACGGGCGCTTGGGCGGGCGGCGTGCTGCCGCCCCCTCCGCCGCAGCCCGCAAGCACCACGAAAGCCGCGCTGGCGGCGGCAAGAAGTTTACGCACGCGATCCTGTCCTTTTTTCGGCGGATGTCGAATAGCGATGACGCCTGCTCCCTAAGAGCGGGCGGCGAGTTGTCGTACGGTTCCAGCTTAGCCCGGGTGCGGGAACGGGCCGGGAACGGATCGGGAACGAATGCCTGGTCTTAACCGAACGTGTATAGTCGCGGTAGGACGGGTCGCTCCGCTGTACGAAGCAACAGCGCCAAGCATCGGCCGTTTGAAATCGTCGTTGGGTGTGGACCTGCTGGGCCCGTGCTCGTCCGCCCCGCGAGATTTGATGGACGCAGCCACCCGTTACGCTCGAGACTATCTGCTCGGCCGTCCCGCACTCGTCGTGCTGCACGCGCCGACCGGCTATCTCAAGACCTCCAGCACGCGAATCGCCGCGCATCAGTCGCGCTCGGCGCTGATCGTCGACTGCCGCGAGCTCGCGTCGGCGACCGCGGTCCAAGCCGCGTTGGGCGCGCACGCCGCGGCAGCGCCGGGCCCCGGCGCGGTCGACGACTTCGTCGCGTTCGAGAACGCGGAGTCCGCGCTCGAAAAACCGGACGTGCTCGACGCGATCCACGCCGCGCTGGAACGGCGCGGTCCCCGGCAAACGATCGCGATCTGCACGCGGCGGCCGTTTCCGCTGCCCGCGGCCCTGCTCGGCGATGCCGTGGAGCTGAACCAGGACGACTTCGCCGTGGACGCCGGCACGGAGCTCGCGAAGCGCGCGCTGTCGCGCGAGCGGATCGCCGAGATCCACCGGCTCGCGCTGGGCTGGCCGATGGTGACCTACCGGCTCGCCGCGGTGGCGGGGGCCTGCCCGGCGGACGTGCCGCTGACGGAGTGCCGCAGCCGTGCCTACGACCGGCTGCTGCAGGACGTGCGGCTCGACTTCATCGACCGGCTCTCGCCGGACCGGCGCGATTGGCTGCTCGCGGCGTATCGCCGGGACCGTGACGCGCTGCTCGCGTGCGCGGCCTGTGAGCCCAAGCGCGATCTGCTCGCCCTGAAGCTCGCGCGCGTCGAAGGGCTGCTGCTGCGCGACGGCGCGCACGAGCGCGTGCCGGAGATCGTGCTCGCCGCGCTGGACGCCGCCGCGCGGCCGGCGGCGCGGGCAACGGCAGCGCGCGGCGAGGGCGCCGCTGCGAGCGAACCGGCGGTCGCGTTCGACGTGCTGTCCGGCGAGATCACGGCGGGCGGCGAGGTGGTGCGGCTGCCGCGGCGGGAGTTCGAAGTGTTCGCCAACCTCGCGATCAAGGGCCGCCACGTTCCGAACGACGTGCTGCTCGAGGAAGTGTGGGGCGACGCGGACGACGATCACGCGAAGCTCAAAGTCACGGTCGGCCGGTTACGCAAACGGCTCGGCTTCGCGACGATCCGCAGCCTCGACGCGGGGTACGAATCCGGCGCGAACGTGTCGTGCACGCTGCGCGAGCTCGAAGCGCTCGCATCCGCGCCGCAGCCGCTCGAACCGGCCGCGCTCGCGCGGCTCGACGCGATGCGGCTGCGGCACCGGCGCGAGCTCGCGGGAACGGCGCGCAACTGGCGCTGGTACACCGCGTGGTCGGCGAAGGTCGACGCGCTGGTGGAGCGCGCCGCGGTCGTGCTGGGCGCGCAGGCGCTCGGTGAACGCCGTTACGCGGTCGCGCTCGAGCGCGCGCACGACGCGATCGCGCTCAACGCGGTGAGCCAGGACGCGCACGAGCTGGCGCTGCGCGCGCTGGTCGCGCAAGGCAACACCGTCGGCGCGCGCCAATTGCTCGCCGCGTACACCGCGACGCTGCACCGCACGCTCGGCATCGGGATGCCCGACGCGATCGCGCGCATCGTTCGCGACATCGCGCGGTAGCGCCGCGCGGCGTTGAGCCGCCGGCGCGCGGAACGTCGAGCAGGGCTGAAGCGGTCGACCCGGATGCGCGCGACGGCGCGGCGCTAGAAACGGACCAAGAACGAGCGCAGCGCGAACGGACCGAGGTCGAACACGAGGTCTTCCTCGACGATCGCGGCCTCCGCGGCGACCGGGCGTTCCACCGCGTCGATCGGAACCGCCTCGCGCATGCGGCCGCCACAGCGCACCGCGACGCGGCGCGACGCGCCGTCGCATTCGCGCACGCGCAAGACCACGCCGTCCGCGTCGTCGCTCGGATACGTCGCGACGACGAGCACCGAGGCGTCGTCGCACGTGAACAGCCGCACGCGATCTTCGGACGCGTACGTCTCCCACGCGTGCTCGAGCGCCGAGACCGTCGCGCCGGACGTGGGGACGAGCGCGTACGCGAGGCGCTGTTCGCCGCGATCGGCCAGCGGATCGGGCCAGCACGGCGCGCGCAGCAGCGACGTGCCGAGCCGCACGCCGCCCGCTTTGAGCCCCACGGCGTTCCAGCCGTAGAGGTCGCGCGTGAGCACGGCGACGCCCCGCTCGCCGTCCGTCACGTGCGCCCAGCGCTGGCCGGGCACTTCGAACTTCGCGCGCTCCGCGTCGGTCGCGGGAAACGCCGTGCGCACCAGCGTGCCGTGCTGCTGCCCGTAGCGCACGTCGCGCGCGTGCAGCGCGATGCGGTGCTCGGCGCGCAGCACGACGTGGTTCTCGTGCCAGCCGACGGCCGACTCGACGCGCAGCCACGGCTCGTCCTCGAGCAGCGATATCTGCATCGTCATGCGCGACGACTTGCCGACCGCGAGCCGAACGGCGAGCGCGCCCTCTTCCACCGTCGCACCGTCGGGCCGAACGCGCACCGTCTTGCGCACGTAGCTGCGGTCGAGATTCCAGGCATCCCACTTCTTCGGTTTGTCGGCGTACGCGGTGATGCCGTTCGCGAGCGCGACGAGGTTGGTCCCCTCCACGCCGCTCAGCTCGACGATCGTGCCGTCGTCACGGACGCGCGCGCGAACGTACGCGTTTGCGAACGTCCACGCGTCGTCGTCGCGCACCGGCGCGACCGGCTGCGGCGGGATCAGCCGCAGATCGCTGCGCGGCAGCACCGACGCGGC
>JAXDMB010000354.1:0-4268 GCA_034666325.1 Vulcanimicrobiota bacterium | reverse complement strand
GCAGCGTCGGTACCGTCTGCAGCGTATCGAGCGCGGCGCAGCGCGTGACGTCGCCCGCGAAGCCTTTCTCCGCGAGCGACTGCGCGTGGTCGGCGCTGGCGATCGCGTCCGTGAGGCGCGCGGCGACGGCGCGGTAGAGCAGCGCGGCAGCGCGCGCGCCATCGCACAGCTCGACGTCGGAGATCAGCGTCAGCAGCGTGTCGACCAGCGCGCCGGCGCCGAGCGCGTCTTCGAGCGCGAAACCGTTCGCTTCACCGGCGCAGACGATCACGACGTCGCCGTTCTCGCGCGCGAGCGCGTCCGCCACCGCGGTGCGGTTCACCAGCGCGGCCGTGCGCACCGACGCCGCGGTCGCGACGGCGCGCAGCGCGCGCGTGCCGTTCGTGGTCGTGATGAGCAGCGTCTTGCCTTCGACCGCCTGCGGCGCGAACGACGCCGGCGAGTTGTCGAGGTCGAAGCCTTCGATGCGCAGCGCATGGCGCTCGCCGCACAGCAGCACGCGGTCGCGTCCCAACCGGTTGCCGAGCGCGATCGCGTCTTCGGGCTCGGCGACCGGAATCACGCCGGCGGCGCCGTTCGCGAGCGCGGTCGCGATGGTGGTGGTCGCGCGCAATACGTCGACCACGGCGACGTGCGCGCCGCGCACGACGTCGGCCGACCAGGGCGGCCCCAGCAATACATCGATCGAGCGGCTCACGGGACGTGCGTACTCCGCGCGGCGCGGGCGCGCCTGGTTCGCGAAGCACTCCGGGCGCCCGCGTCGAAGCTCCGTGCGGCATGAGCACCAACGTCCTCGACCTCGTCGTCGAAGCGCTGCCGCACCTGCGCGGCGGGCTCGGCGACGACTCCGCGACGTTCACCGCGCGGCTGCTCTACGAGAACCTCGGGCTGGACGCGTGCGCCGTGGTCGACACCGAGCGCGTCCTGGCGTACGTCGGGCGCGGCGAGGACCATCATCTCGTGGGCGGGCCTTCGCTCACCGGGCTCACGCACAAGGCGATCGCGACGGGCCGGCCGTTCACCGCGCGCTCGCGCGAAGAGATCGACTGCCCGGTGGTGGGCTGCCCGCTGACCTCCGTGACAATCGCGCCGTTCATCGTGCGCGGCGCGGCGGTCGGCGCGCTCAAGCTCTACCGCGCCGGAACGCCGATCGCCGAGGACGACGAGAAGGTCGCGGTCGGGCTCGCGCGCGTGTTCTCGGTGTCGCTCGAAGCGGCGGAGCTCGACGCGCGCTCCGCGCTGGTGACGCAGGCGGAGCTCGAGGCGCTCCGCGCGCGCATCTCGCCGCACTTCCTGTTCAACACGCTGACGACGATCGCGGCGCTCACGCGCACCGATCCGGCGCGCGCGCACGATCTCGTCGTCGACTTCGCCGAGTACTTTCGCGACTCGCTCGCGCAGCACGCGGAGTTCGTGTCGCTCGACGAAGAGCTCGAGCACGTCGAGCAGTATCTGCGCTTCGAGCACGCGCGCTTCGGCGAGCGGCTGCGCGTGTCGTTCGAGGTCGATCCGCGCGCGCGTCTGGCGCTCGTTCCCGTGCTGTCGGTGCAGCCGCTGGTGGAGAACGCGATCGGCCACGGCCTCGCGCCCAAAGGCGGCGTCGGTACCGTTCACATCACCGCGCAGCCCGATGCCGGCGGCACCGAAATCTGCGTGAGCGACGACGGCGTCGGCTTCGTGCCGGGTCCGGCGGTGCGCAGCAGCGGCATCGGGATCGGCATGGACAACGTCGACGCGCGCCTGACGAAGCTGTTCGGCCCGGCGAGCGCGCTGCGCGTGACGAGCGTGCGCGGCGAAGGAACGACGGTCGCGTTCCGCGTGCCGTCGCTGATGCCGGCCGCCGCGCGGTGAGCGCTGCATGCGCGCGCTAGTCGTCGACGACGAGGCGCTCGTGCGCAGCGAGCTCGTGTACGTGCTCGGGAAAGTAGCCGAGGACGTCGACATCACCGAGGCCGGTGACGCCGTCGAGGCGTTGCGCGAGCTCGCCGGGTCGCGCTACGACGTCGTGTTCCGGGATATCAACCTGCCCGGGCTCAACGGGCTCGAAGCGACCAAGGTCATCAACGCGCTGCCGTCCGCGCCGCACGTCGTGTTCGTGACGGCGCACGACGAGCACGCGGTCGACGCGTTCGAGCTCGCCGCGTTCGACTACGTCGTGAAGCCGGTGTCGGAGGCACGGCTTGCGCGCACGCTCGAGCGGCTGCGCACGTCGCGCCGCAGCGCCGCGCCGGCAGCCGCGACCGCAAACGGCGCGCTCCCGCGCGTCGCGCTCGAGGACGGGGAGCGCACGCGGCTGGTGAAGACCGCCGACATCCGCTACGTGCAGGCGAACGGCCATGTCGTCACCGCGCGCGTGTACGACGGCGAGCTGCGCTGGAAAGGGTCGCTCGCGGAAGCGGCATCGCGCTTCGAGCCGGCCGGCTTTTTGCGCGTGCACCGCGCGTATCTCGTCAACCCGGAGCGCGTCGTGGAGGTGGAGCCCTTCTTCAACGGCTCGTATCTCCTGCGCGTCGATGACAAAGCACGCAGCGAAGTCCCCGTGTCTCGCAATTACCTGCCCGCCGTTCGCAAAGCGCTCGGGCTCTAGCTCGCAGCGTGCCGGGTCGCGATACGTGACCGTCAGCGCGTTCGCGGCTCCACCGGAACCACCGACTCCAGCGGCTGTCCGGCCGTGAAGCTCGCCAAGTTGCGCTCGAACAGCGCGAGAATCCGCCGCGGCGCGACGTCGCCGCCGTAGCCCGCGACGTGCGGCGTTATCAGCACGTTGGGCATGGTCCACAGCGGGTCGTCCGCGGGGAGCGGCTCCGGTTCCGTCACGTCGAGCCCCGCACCGCCGAGCCGGCCTTCGGCGAGCGCGTCGCGCAGCGCGGCGTGGTCGATCACGCCGCCGCGCGCGATGTTGATGACGAGCGCGTGCGGCCGCAGCGCCGCGAGCGCGCGCGCGTCGAGCAGATGCCGCGTGTGCGCGTTCAGCGGCACCGCGAAAACCGCCGCGTCGCTGCGGCGCAGGACGTCGAGAAGCTGATCGCTCGTCGCTGCTTCGTCCGCGAGCGGATCGGCACGACCGCTGCGCGTGACGCTGACGATCCGCGAGCCGAACCCGCGCAACCGTGTCGCGATCTCGCGCCCGATGTTGCCGAAGCCGATCAGGGCAACGGTCGCGCCGTGCAGCGTGCCGATGCGCACGGCGTTCGACTGATCCCATTTGCCGTCCGCCGCGTTGCGCACGGCTTCCGGAATCCGCCGCACGAGCGCGAGCAGCATCGCGACCGCGTGCTCCGCGACGGTGGGCGCGTACGCGTCGCCCGCGCTCGTGACCGCGACGCCGGGCGGAACGCCGTGCAGCTCGACGGGATCGTAGCCCATCGTCGGGAGCTGCACCCAGCGCAGCCGCGGCGCGTGGCGCTCGAGCAGCTCCACGAGCTCCGCGTCGTAGAACGCCGGCCATGTCCACAGGGCATCCGCATCGGCGAGCTCGCGGCGCATCGCCTCGGTGTCCGCCACGGTGACGCTGTCCGCGCCGAGCCGGGTCGCGAGCGCCTCGAACTGGGGCGCCAGAACATGGGTGCGAATCACGACGCGCATCGGCGCCACCGTTCGCCGCGCGCAGGGGGATGGCCCCGGGCCGCGTCCGAAGCCCGGCGCATGTCGTTCGTCTCGACCATCTTCGCCACGAGCTCCGTCGAGAAGTTGCGCGAGCTCAGCAAGAGCAAGAGGCTGCGCCGCGCGCTGACCGCCAAGGATCTCGTCGCAATCGGTCTGGGCACGATGATCGGCGGCGGCATCTTCACCACGATCGGGACCGGCGTCAAAGGCGCCGGTCCCGCCGTCATCATCTCCTATCTGCTCGCCGGCGTGACGTCGTTCTTCGCGGCGCTCTGCTACGCTGAGCTCGGTGCGATGGTGCCCGTGGCCGGGAGCGCGTACACGTACGCGTACGCGACGCTCGGCAAGCTGTTCGCGTGGATCATCGGCTTCGCGCTGATCTTCGAGTACGGCATCAGCGCGGCGCCGGTCGCGCAGCAGTTCTCCGCGGCGTTCCAGGACGTGTTCAAGACGATCGGCATCGCGCTGCCGCCGTGGGCGCAGACCTCGCATCTCGTGATCAACGGCGCCTGGTGGCAGCTCAACACGTACGATCTCGCGCACTCGCAGTGTGACGTCGTCGCGGCGCTGTTCGTGCTCGGGCTCTCCGTGCTGCTGTCCGTCGGCATTCGCGAGTCGGCATCGACGAACAACGTGTTCGTCGTGCTGAAGATCTCCGCGCT
>JAXDMB010000353.1:0-4550 GCA_034666325.1 Vulcanimicrobiota bacterium | reverse complement strand
GTCCGGCACCATGTTCGGCACGTCGATGATCGTCGTGAGCGCGCGGTGCGGGTCCTTGAGGTCGATCTGGTAGATGCGCGCGAGGTACTCGCGCGCGAGCACGTTCTGCGGATCGGTGTTGAGCGCGGCGAGGAACTCGGTCTTCGCGCGGTTCGCGCTGCGGTCGGCTTCGCGCATGATGCCCAGGCCCGTGTGCGCGGCTTGCGACGCGGGGTCGAGCTGCACCGCGAGGTTGAGCTCTTCGCGCGCGTCGACGTTGCGGTCGCGGCCCGTGAGCGACGCGAACATGTACGAGAACCCGAGCCGCACGTGCGCGATCGCGTTCTTGGGGTTCTTCGCGATCGCTTCTTCCTCGGCGTTGAGCAACTCGTCGAGCTGGCCGGGCGTGTGCGCGGCCGTCGCGTTGAGGAACGACATCGCGAGCGTGTTGTCGGGAATCGCCGCGAGCGCGTCCTCGAAGCCCTTGCGCGCGGCCGGGAAGTCGCGCGCGTAGAACGCGCGCAGCCCTTGTCCCAGCGGCGTGGTGAACGCGGTGTTGGCGTAGTCGTTGCGCGCGGGCGCCGCGACCGCCGCCGCGGATGCGGGCGGGGCCGGCCGTTTGGGCGCGGGCGACGGCACGGCGCCCAGGAGCGGGAACGCGCACGCGGACGCGAGGACCACGGCAGCGAGAGAACGGCGCAGCACAGCGCTCCTGGGTTCCCGGCCGCCGCGGGCTCTTCCGCTTGCTGCTCCGGCCTCGGGCCGGACCCTAGCGGCCGACGAGCAGCCGGCGGGCCAGCGCGTCCGGGAGGTGCGCCGAGGCGATCTTCTCCTGCACGCGCGCGATCGGGTACTCCACGCGGATGATCGTCACCGTGCGCGCGATGGAGTCGTAGAAGCCGAACGACGAGCGCGGGTTGAGATCGCGCGGCTGCCCCACGCTGCCGACGTTGATCAGGTAGCGCACGCCCTCGACGAGCGCGATCTCGCCGCCCTGCTGCAGGTGCGCGTGCTCGATCGTGCCGTCGGGCTTCTGCGCGTACACCTCGGCGATGTGCGTGTGCCCGATGAAGATCAGCGGCGCGTCGGTCGCGGCGAACGCGCGCGCGGCGGCGGCCTTGTCGAGGATGTACTCGAAGTAGTTCACCGGCGCGCCGTGCACGAGCAGAAAGTCCGGCATGCGGAACTCGTAGCCCAAGCTGTCGAGCCAGGCGAGGTTCTGCGCGGTGAGCACGCCCTGCGTCCACTTCATCGCTTCGCGCGCGGCCGGGTTGAAGTACGCGAGGCCGAAGTTGTCGATCGCGGCGACGTCGTGGTTGCCGAGCACGGTCGCCGTGGCGCGCGCGCGGATCTGCTCGACGCACTCGTTGGGGTTCGGCCCGTAGCCCACGGTGTCGCCCAGACACAGCAGCGCGTCGTCGTCGCGCAGCGAGGCGAACACGGCTTCGAGCGCTTCGATGTTCGAGTGGACGTCGGAGACGACCGCGTACCTCACGTCGCCGCCTTCTCCCGCACGCGATCCAGCGCCTCGGCGAACCGCTCCGCGAACGCCGCGCGCTCCGCGACCGTGCCGACGGTCACGCGGATGAAGCCGTCGATCGGCGGCGCCCACGGCTTGCGCACGAACACGCCGAGCTCCAGCAGCGCGCCGACCATCGCGTCGGCCTGCGCCTTCGTGCCGATCCCGACGCATACGAAATTCGTCGAGGACGGCAGCGACGGCAGGCCGTGCCGCGCGGCGAGCGCGTGGTACTCGTCGCGCCCGCGCTCCACTTCGGCGATCACGCCGCGCAGAAACGCGTCGTCGCCGAGCGCGGCGAGCGCGCCGATCTGCGCGGTGCGGTTCACGCCGAAGTGCAGGCGCAGCTTCTGGAACGTCGCGATGACGTCCGCTGACGCGAGGGCGTAGCCGACCCGCGCGCCGGCCATGCCGTACGCCTTGGAGAACGTGCGCGTGCGGATGGTCCGCGGGTCGATGACGTCCGGCGGCAGATCGTCGCGCGGCACGAAGTCCGCGTAGGCCTCATCGAGGAACAGCAGTACGTCGTCCGGGAGCGCCTCGCGCAGCGCGGCGAGCGTCGCCCGGTCGGCGAACGAGCCCGACGGGTTGTCCGGGTTCGCGACGTACACCAGCTTGGCGCCCGAGCGCCGCACCGCGGCGACGATGTCGTCCGGCACGATCGCGCCCGACTCGTTCGGGTCGGCGAACTCCGCGCGCGCGCCGTAGGCGTTGAGGTGGTAGAACAGGGTGGGATACGTGCCGCGCGTCGCGACGCAGGCGTCGCCCGGCGCGCAGAACGCGCGCACGATTAGGCCCATCAAGTCGTCGATGCCGCTCGCGACCACGACCTCTTCGACGGCGCAGCCGTGGCGGGCGGCGAGCGCCGCGCGCAGCTCGAGCGACTCCGGGTCGCCGTACCAGGACGTGAGGCTGACCGCCTCGCGCATGGCCCCGATCGCGCGCGGGGACGGGCCGAAAGCGCTCTCGTTCGCGCCGAGCCGCAGCAGCTCGGTGCGCCCGACGCGGCGCGCCAGCTCCTCGGGCGCGACGAACGGCGTCATCGGCGGGATGGCCGCGACCTGAACGGTGGGCTGCGGAAGGCGGGGCGGCGAGCTCACGGTGCTCCGACCCGAATGTGGTCCACGACGTTGCGGACGCCCGACGTGTCGCGCGCGGCGGTGAGGATCCGGCGCTTGGTGCCGGCGTCGGGGACCGTGCCGGACAGCGTCGCGACGCCGCGGTCGACCCGCACGCTGACCTTCTGCACGCCGACTTGCGCCGTGAACCCCGTCGCAACGCGGGCCGCCAATGCGGCGTCGCGCATCTTCTCGGAGATGCCCTGCCGGCGAGGATCGACCCGCAGCTCGTCCACGACCCGGTTCACGTGGACGGTCATCTCCGCGTCCTGGACCATCCGCTGGCGGGTCTTCGCGTCCTTGACCCAGCCGCGCAGCGTCACCACGCGATCCCGCACCGAGACGCCGATCCCGGTGACCGAATCCGGATACTCCGACGCCATGCGCGCCTTGATCGAGGCGAGGATCAGCGCGTCCTCGAGCCCGGCCGTCAGGGAGCGCGTGGCGCCCGGCTCCGGCGCCTTCTCCTGCGACGTCCCGGTACACGCCGTCAGAAGCAGCGCCGCCGCCAGCGCGAGCGCGCGGCCGAGCACGTGCCGCGGCACGGCGCACGTTGCAACGGCATGCGTTGGGGTCGCGCGCTTCACACGAACCCGCCGTAGCGCACCAGCGTCACCGGCTCGCCCGGCTCGATCCGCACCCGCTCGGGGCCGACGACGACGTAGCCGTCCGCGCGCGCCAGCAGGCTCGTGTGCGAGGAGCGCAGTGTCAGCGGCCGGGCGCGGCCGCCCTCGAGGACCGCGGGGACGTACCACGTCCAGCCGGAGCGCCCCGTGAACGGCTCGTCCGCGACCGCGGCGACGGTAGACCGGCGCGCGCCGGTCTCGCCGGTCAGCGCTTGGAAGACGTGCGACGCGATGGCGTCCAGGATCGTGAGCGCGCTCGTGGGATTGCCGGGCAGGCCGATCACCGGCTGCGTCCCGATCGCCGCGAACACCGTGGGCTTGCCGGGCTTCACGCTCAGGCCGTGGACGACGACGCCGGGCGCGCCCAGCGCGTCGATCGCGGCGGGGACGTGGTCGCGTGCGCCGACCGACGAGCCGCCCGTGAGCACCACCGCGTCCGCCGCGCGCAGCCCCACGGCGATGCCGTCGCGGATCGAGTCGACCTCGTCCACCGCGCGCGGCAAATGGAGCACGTCGCAGCCCAGCGCCGCGAGGCCGCCGGCGATCGCCCAGCGGTTCGAGTCGCGGACCTGGCCGGTTCCCGGGCGCGCCGCCGCATCGACCAGCTCGTCGCCCGTCGACACGATCGCGATTCGCGGCCGCAGGTACACCTCCACCGCGACCTCGCCCAAGGTGGCGAGGACCGACAGCTCCGGCGCGCCAATCCGCCGCCCCGCGCGCAGCACGAGATCGCCCGCCGCCATGTCGTCGCCGCGCGGCGTGAAGTAGTCGCGGGGAGCGGGCGCCGCCGCCGGTACGAGCTCGTCGCCGTCCTCGTGCGCGTCCTCGACCGGCAGCACCGCGTCCGCACCCGGCGGCAGCACGCCGCCGGTCGGAATGCGCATCGCCTCGCCCGGCCCGAGCGGCCCCGGCGGCGCCTGGCCCATCCGAATCGTGCCGGTGATGCGGCGGCGCGCCGCGCCGTCCGCCGACCGCACCGCGAAGCCGTCCATCGTCGAGCGGTCGTCGGCGGGATAGGCCGCGTCCGCGACCGCATCCCGGGCCAGAATGCGGCCGAACGCCGCGCCGAGTGCGACCTTTTCGGTGCCGCGCGGTCTGACGTCGACGGCGGCCAGGTACGCCGCGACGGCCTCGCCCGGCGCGAGAAGCCGTTCGGTCTCGAAGGTCGCACCGGGGCGCAGCGCTCGCATCTTGGCCCGTTTCGACACGGAGGGTGCGTAGGCCGTCGCGAACGCGGCGCGCTGTGCTGAACCTCGATCTCCTGCGGCGCGAGCCCGACCCCGTGCGCGTGGCGGCGCGCGGACGCGG
>JAXDMB010000352.1:0-3719 GCA_034666325.1 Vulcanimicrobiota bacterium | reverse complement strand
CGGCGTGTCGGGCCCGACGCGCGTGATCCGTTCGTTGTCCTGCGGTTTGAGCACGGTCTGCGGTCCCTTTCAGATCTTGAACGCTTCGAGCGTCTCGGGTGCGAAGAGGTCGCGCACGGCGAGCCGGCGCGGCGAGAGACCTTGGCGGTGGTGATAGCGCGTGAACGTTTCCAGCACGGCCTCGTTGTCCGCGAGACCGTACGGCCACCATGCGTCGCCCATCAGCGCGCGCGTCGTCTCGGCCTCGGCGGCCGACCACGGCAGCATCGACTTGAGCGCCGCCGTCTGCCGGTAGTCGTCGTACGCATAGCGCTGCGCCGCGGTGAACGCCTTGAACAGCGCCGTGGCGACCCAGCGGTCGCGCTCGTAGACGTCGCGGCGAATCACCACGACGTGCATGATCGGGAAGATGCGCGTCTTCGCGTAATACGCTTTCTCGACCGCGACGTAATCGGGGAACAGCCGCCGCACGCCGGGCGCGTTGGCCGTCGACGGCGTGCGCGGACCGTGGAACGCGTCGATCTCGCCGGACGCGAGCATCGCGGAAAGGGTCTGCTCGGGACCGATCGGCTCGACGTGAATCTCCGGCGGCAGATCGAGCGCGAGCTTCTCGGGACGGCCCGGCTCTTCTTCACCGCCGGTCACGTACGTCACGCTGTCGGGCGCGACGCCGTACTCGTCGTCGAGCATGCCGCGAATCCAGACGTTCGCCGTGAGCTGGTACTCCGGGCAGCCGAAGCGCTTGCCGCGCAAATCGGCCGGCTCGCGTATGCCGCTGCGCTCGCTCACCCAGATGTTCGCGTGGCGAAACATGCGCGACGGGAACACCGGGATCGCGACGAACGGATCGCCCTTGCTCTTCGAGACGCAGTACGACGACAGCGACATCTCGGCGACGTCGAACTCGCGATGGCGCGCCTGCCGGAAGAACGTCTCTTCCACTTCGAGCGGCTGGTACACGAGGTCGATCCCGTCGGGGCGGACGCGGCCGTCCATCAGCGCGCGCGTGCGGTCGTAGTCCCAGCACGCGAGGCTCAGCCGCAGCTTCGTCGCCACGGACATCCTAGCCGGCGCGCGCACTTCACCACTTCGCGACCAACTCTTGCGCGAACTCGTCGCGCCAGCTGCGGTCGCGCTCGATCACGCGGTCGTACGCGCGCACGCCGCGGTACGTCTCGGGCGTGACGCCGCGCGGCACGTCACCGTTCTCCGTGCGGTCGCAGCCTTCGAGCAGCAGCTGACGCGTCACGATGATCGCGCGGTCCGTCGTGCCGAGCCGCTCTTTGGAGCGGTCGGGGATCGGGCCCATCCCTTCCTGAATCGCAAAGTCCTGGGTGTTGACGCCGCGGATTCCGGTGAACGTCTTGTTCTTCTGCTTCTCGCGGTCGATGAAGTAGTCGTTCGACAAGTTCGCCTTGAGGCGGTGGGTGCCCGGAATCAAATCGTCCTTGCCGCGGCCGAAGAACGCTTCGTCCTTCCACGCGAACTCGGGCGTGATCGGTACGGCCGGATCGTAGCCGTACATCATGTTGTACACCCACGTCTGCTCGTCGTCGATCGGAACCCAGATGTGGCCGTCGAGCTTGGGCACCTCGGCGCGCGTGCCGCCCACCCAGTTGGTCACGTTTCCCCGCAGCTGCTGCGCCGGCATGAGATAGTGGTAGACGCGCACGTACAGCCCGTCGTCCCCGAGATCGCGCGTCGACGCGTACCGGAAACCGTAGTCGGTGCGGTCCACTTCCAAGCGCGGGTGCGTGTCGCGGTTGCGGATCCACGTCGGATCGTTGAGGCGCTCGTTGTGCGCGAACGACGAGTGCGCGGTGTCGAGCCCGCCTTCGAGCCCTTGCAGATAGTTGCACGCCTCGTACGTCTTCGACACGAAGCGGTGCGTCGGCGGCACGCGCAGCCATTCGTAGTCGGGCGTCGCAGGCATCAGCTCGCGCGGGCCCATGTACGTCCACACCATGCCGCCGCCTTCCCACGTCGGGTAGGCCGGGATGGTCACCTTGTCTTTGAACAGCGAGTCGGGCGGCTCGGACGGCATGTCCACGCACTTGCCGGTCGTGTCGAACTTCCAGCCGTGGTACACGCAGCGCAGCCCGCAGTTCTCGTTGCGCCCGAAGAACATCGGCGCGCGGCGGTGCGGGCAGAACGCGTCCACCAAACCGACGGTGCCGTCGGTCGCGCGGAACGCGACCAAGTCTTCGCCGAGCAGGCGCACGCGCACCGGCGGACCGTCGGGCTCCGCAAGCTCCTCGCTCAGCAGCGCGGGCTGCCAGTAGCGGCGGAAGAGGGCTCCGGCGGCAGTCCCCGGGCCCACCCGCACCAGCCGTTCGTTCTCTTCAGGCTTGAGCATAATTGAATATACGGAATTGCACTACGCCCGCGCGGGAACCTCCAGATACCGGCGCAGCCGCTCGGCGGTGAGCTGCTCGGCGGGATCGTACTCGGGCGCGTTCTCGAGCTGTTCGAGGTCGTTGAGGCCCGATTGCTTGTAGATGCGGTTGGTGATGACGACGATGCGCGCCGGCCGCGCGGCGTCCGCGTTGAAGTGCTGGCTGATCGTGTTGGGCGGGACGTACACCACGTCGCCCGCCTCCCACGCGAACCGCTTCTCCTCGCGCTGCGGCACCCACACGTAGCGCTCCCCGCCCGGCAGGTCGAGATCGCAGTCGACGTGCACGTCGTAGCCGCGCCCTTCGAGCACGTAGAACGCCTGCTCGGCGAGCTGGCGGTGGCGGCCCGAGCGGCTGCCCGGCGGAATGATCTGCATGTACGCGTCGACCGTCTCGGCGCGCGTGCCCATCGACTCGTTCACGATGTGCTTCAGCAGCCCGTGCGGTGAGTTCTCCCACGGCAGCTCGGCGGCTTTGACGATCTTGCGGCGCTGCGCGTCGCGCTGCGGCTTCACCGTCGCGTCGTCCAGCAGGTCTTTGTAGTAGGTGCCGCTCGTGTCGCCTTGGAGCCACGCGGCGTACTCGCCCCACGGAACCTCGCGCTCACTCATGGCGATGCCCGTCGTGGTCGTGGTCGTGGTCGTGATGGTGCGGCTCCTCGCGCGGGACGAAGCCTGCGCCGTGCTCGCTGGGCTCCGTCGGGCGCTTCTCGATCGTCTTCTGGAACAGCATGTTCATGAACACGTACATCGGCTTCGTCTTGAGCACGAGCGCGCGCGCCGGCTTCTCCGGGTCGCGGTTGAAGTGCTGGTGGACGCAGTTGTTGTGGACGATCGCGACGTCGCCCGCTTCCCACTCGTAGCGCACGCCGTCGTGCACCTCGGCGCCCTCGCCGTCGAGGATGTAGAACACCGCTTCGTTCACGTGCCCGTGCTTTTGCGATTTCGCTCCGGGCGCGTACTCCTCGAGGTGGATGTGCAGCGTCTGGCCGAGCCCGTCCTTGGGCTCGATATAGTGCTTGCTGAACGTCTGCGGACCGTCCTGAAACGCGACGTCGCGCCCGCGCCGGACGCGTGGCAGCGCGCGCAGCCGCTCGAGCTCTTTGGTGAGGTTGTACTCACCGCTGACCTCGCGCACGAACTTGCGGTCCTTCTGGTCGTGGTAGTACTGGATCTTCGGCTTGGGTTCGGTGTCCATGACGCTCCTGCGGCGAACGATCAGCGGGGTGCGACGGACGCGATCAGGTCCGTCGCGGGAAATGCCTTGTCGAACACGCCGTACTTCACGCCTGCCGCGATCACCGGCTCGATGTCTTTGGGATCG
>JAXDMB010000351.1:0-3286 GCA_034666325.1 Vulcanimicrobiota bacterium | reverse complement strand
GCGGACCGAGCAGCTTCACCGCGTTCGGCGGAAAGCGCGCCTCGAGTTCCTCCCAGGCGACGAGCGGAAGACCTTCGAACATCGACTCGTTGCGATACGCGGCGTCGACGGTGAAGCCGACGACGCGATCGGGACCGTGTGCGTCGACATATGCCTTTGCGACCTGCGCAATTTGCCCCGCTCCAAAAAGGACGATGTCCGCCATGATCGACCATCTTAACGCAACACGCAACGCTCCCTTTACGGCTTCGAATGAACGGCGCGACGGAGCGCACCGCACGCTGCGCGTGTGCGTCATCAATCCGCAGTTCGAGCCCTCGTTCTGGAACTACGACTTCGTGTTGCCGATGTTCGACGGGGACAAGCGCTGCTGGATGGCGTCGGGCGCTCTGCCGCTCCTCGCCGCGCTTGCGCCGGACGGCGTCTCCGTCGAGCTCCTCGACGAGAACGTGCGCGCGATCGACTGGGACGATCTGCGGCGCTTCGACGTGATCGGCGTGACGGGGATGATCGTGCAGCGCCGCCGGATGCTCGAGATCCTGCGCAAGCTCGAATCCTTGCCCGCGATCGTCGCGGTCGGCGGTCCGTACGTGACGATCTCCGAAGACGAGTTCGTCGGGACGTGCGACGTGCGGTTCATCGGCGAGGCCGACGACACGTGGCCGGACTTCTTGCGCGCCGCGGCGGCCGGCGAGCCCACGGCGGAACGGTACGCGCAAGCGCAGCGGACGGACGTCACCAAGCTCCCGGCGCCCCGCTACGACTTGCTCGAGATGGGCCGCTACATGTCGGCCCCGGTGCAATTTTCGCGGGGCTGCCCGTTCGAGTGCGAGTTTTGCGACATCATCACGATCTTCGGACGGCGGCCTCGCGTCAAGACCCCGGCGCAATTGATCGCGGACGTGGAGGCCGTGCGAAGCGCCGGCGCGCGCATCATCTTCCTCGTGGACGACAACTTCATCGGGAACAAAGCCGCAGCCAAGAGCATGCTGCCCATACTGATCGCGTGGCAGCGCGAGAACGGCTACCCGATCCAGTTTTCGACCGAGGCCAGCGTCAATCTCGCCGACGAGCCGGAGCTGATGGAGCTGATGGTGCAGGCGAACTTCCGCCAAGTCTTCATCGGCCTCGAAACGCCGCGCGCGGATTCGCTCAAGGAGACGCGGAAGTTTCAAAACACGCGCGGCGACTCGATGCTCGCCAAAATGGCGCGCATCCGTGATGCGGGCCTCGTTCCGATCGGGGGCTTCATCGTCGGTTTCGACAACGACGATGCCGCCATCTTCGAGGAGCAGTTCCAATTCGTCCAGGATAGCGGGGTCGGCCAAGCTGCGATCGCCATTCTCTCGCCGCTGCCGACGACGCCGCTCTACGACCGTCTCGCCGCGGCCGGCCGTCTCGACGATTCCGACCCCGAAGTCGCGTTCATTCCGGCGAAGATGACGCAGCGTGAGCTGCGTGAAGGCCACACGGCGTTGATGCGGCGCCTCTACGAACCCGAAGCCTATCTCGGGCGGATCTTCAAAGGGTATGTTGAGTCGTCGTCCTTCCGGCACCGCCGCGCGCGGCTGGAGGCCGAGATCGGACGCACGCGCCTGGCCGATCGCGTTCTGCGCACGCTTGCGACCATTCGGATCGCGACGCGGCTCGCGCGCGCGTTGGTGCGGAGGTCGTTATTCGGACGTTTCGCACCGGTCTATCTGCGGTTCTACGCCCGGAATCTGGCGCTCGGACGCGGCGCGATGCCGCTTCACGGGTACCTGGGTCTGTGCCTCACCCACTGGCATTTCTACAACATGGCCTGGCACGAGCGTAAGGCGTCGTTCGGCAATCCCAGCATCGAGGCGCGCACCTCTCTCGCGGCGTCCGCCTAGGCGCTGTTCCGCGAGGCGTACGCCATGAACTCGTAGAGACCGTAGTCGGCGCGAAATCCGATCGACCGCCCGGCGAGCTCGTGAAGAAACCGCGCGAGGCGATCGTACGAGACATGAAACAGATCCTCGCGTTGCCGGTCGACCGCCGTCGACATGACGTTGAAGACGATTCCGCGGCGGACGAACGGCCATACCTTTTTGAGCACGGCCGTCATGAAGCTCCACATCGCCTCGTCGGGCAGATCTCCTTTGACGGTGAAGAGGCCGTTCGCGACCAGCACGTCGCAGCGCAGCCGCTCCAGTTCCGCACCCGGCGCGGCGAGCACGTCCAGCTCGTGAAACGGAATCTCGGGGAACTTCCGGCGCGCGTACGCGAGAGCCGCGCCGGAAATGTCCACGCCGACGTATTCGACCTGCTCGGGCGCGCGCTCGCGCACATGCGCAAGGAGCTCTCCGGTGCCGCAGCCGAGATCGCACAGCACGATCGGACGATCCGGCGCGAGTGCGGCGGCGAGGTCGCTCATGACGTCGAATCGCGTCGCGAGGTCGCGTGCATTCGGCCACGCGGCTCCTTCGGGCGTGTCGCCGTGGATCGTCAGCCGCTCGTCATAGTAGCGAGCGAGATGAGCCACGGCGGCGTCGAGCGTCGCTTCACGCTTCGACAACGTGAGCCCCACCGTGAAGCAATCGCTCTCCAAGCACGAAAAGGTCGCGTGCGCGGCAGACGGACGGAGCCTCGGCGGGGCGGGCGCGCTCAAACGTTGCCCCATCGACACGCCACGCACGAACCAGGCATTCTGCATCACCGGCAAATCGTTCGGCGATGCGCTCTCGCTGGATTGGCGTGAGCGGCGCGAATCGCATTTCGGCGTCGTCGTGATAGCGTGCGAGGAGGTCGGCGCACATGACCTCGATTTCCGGAGCGCGACGGTTTGCCGCGATGCTTGCGGCGACCCGCCGGAGAACCTCACCCGTCGTCAAGCGGATGTTCTCGTCCTGTTCGGGCCATGATGCGAGGTTCTCGCCGAGGATCTGGTCGAGACCGACCGCATGGAGGAAGTCGCGAATGAGCCACGAGCGTTCCTCGCCGTGACGGTAACCACGCACGATGACGTCGTCACGACCGAACATGGATGCGAACCCGTCGGCCAAGCGCGAGAACTCGTACGGGAACGCCCAAGCCGGATCGGTCATGCCGCCGTGCTGCATCACGTCGTCCACATACCGTGCGAACGGCGGCGTCATGCCTTGCCTCACGGCCTCCGAATAGGTCGACTCGACGTACTGGTCGTGCGCGCGCACGTACAAGACGATCTTGGTGCGATAGCCGATCGCGGCGAGCGCTTCGCGCAGGGTCGCAAACGCATCGGCCCGTTCGTGAGCGAAGATCAGGTCTTCCGCGCTGAGCACCG
>JAXDMB010000350.1:0-13365 GCA_034666325.1 Vulcanimicrobiota bacterium | reverse complement strand
CATCGTGAGCTGCGCGCCGCGCAGCACCTGCTCCGTGACGTCGCGCTGCACCATCACGTAGTGCGTCATCGTGCCCTGCTCGTCGAGCAGCGGCCGCACCGACGCCTCGGTGTGGTACTGTGAGCCGTCGATGCGGTACGAGATGTACTCCACGCGCGCCGCGCGCCCGGCGGTCAATTCCGCGCGCATGGCGGCGAGCCGCGAGCGGTCGGTCTTCGGCCCGAAAAACTCGTCCGAGCGGTGGCCGATCACTTGATCCGGGCGTGTGGCCCCCTTCATGCGAATGAAGGCCTCGTTGGCATAGACGATCGTCGGCGCTTCGTCGGGCGACGCGCCCGGCTTCGCAAGGATGATGGGATCCTGCGCCGCTTCGATCGCCGCGGACAGCAGGTTGATGCGCTGCTGCGCGCGCTCGCTCTCGGTGAGATCCGTCGCGACCACCAGCGCGATCTCGCGCTTGCGCGTCGACACCAGCTCGATGCGCAGCTCGATCGGGTATGTCGAACCGTCCTTGCGCCGTGCCGGCGTGCGCACCGTGAGGCGCCGGCCCGGCTGCGCGTGCAGCTCCGCGAGCCGCTCCGCCAGCCGTCCTTCTTGCGCGAGCGACGGCAGCAGCGCGTCGAGCGTGAGGTGCCGGATCTCTTCCATGGAGTAGCCGAGGTTGCGGCGCGCGGCGTCGCTCGCGAACAGCACGCGCTGCGCGGCGAGATCGACGTGGTACAGCTCCGTCTGCGAGCTGTCGAACAGGCGCAGCAGCGTGCGGCGCGCTTCGAACTGCTCGACGATGGCTTCGGCGATCGTGTAGAGCGACGCGCGCTGGTTGTCGGTGAGCGTGCGCGGCCGGCGGTCGATCACGCACACCGTGCCGACCGCTTCGCCGTCGCTCGAACGCAGCGGCACGCCGGCGTAGAAACGGATTCCCGGGTCGCCCGTCACGAGCGGGTTGTCCGCGAAGCGCGGATCGGTGCTCGCGTCGTTCACCTCGAAGATCTCCTGGCCGAGGATCGTGTGCGCGCAGAACGCGATGTCACGCGGCGTCTCGCTCTGCTTTAGACCGAGCACGGACTTGAACCACTGGCGGTCGCGGTCGACCAGCGTGATCAGCGAGATCGGCGTGTCGCACAGCCGCGCCGCGAGCCGCGTGAACGCGTCGAAGAGGCCCTCGCTCGGAGTGTCGAGGAGCTCGTATTCGTAGAGGGCGGCGAGCCGCCGTTCCTCAGACGGTGGGATCGGTGCTGGAACCGGCATCAAATGTTCTCTGACGCTTCGCCTTCACGAACGCGAGGACTTCCTCGAGCGGGCGGGCGTTGAGCACCTCGGCGGCGGTGATCCACCCGCGGCGCGCCTGGCCGACCGCGTACGTGATGTTCTCCAACTGTGCGACACCGTGCGCGTCGGAGTCGCAGGTGAACGTCACGCCGAACTCCTTGGCGCGGCGCGCGAGCGGGCTCGGCAAGTCGAGGCGGCTCGGCTGGCCGTCGATCTCGAGCGCCGTGCCGGTGCGCGCGGCGGCCGCGAACACCGCGTCGTGGTCGAAGTCGTAACCCGCGAACGTCTCCACGTTGCGGCCGGTGGGGTGGCCGATCACGTTGACGTACGGGTTCTCCATCGCGCGCAGCAGCCGGGCCGTCATCTCGGCGCTCGACTGGTTGAACGCGGAGTGCACCGACGCGATGACGATGTCGAGCTCGCGCAGTACCGTGTCGTCGAAATCGAGGCTGCCGTCGGCGCGGATGTCGACCTCCGACGAGCACAGCGTGCGAATGCCGTAGCGGTCGCCCAGCTCGCGCACGCGCGCTCGCTGCGCGCGCAGCTCCTCGGGATCGATGCCGATCCGGCCGCGGCCCCACGAGTGGTCGCTGATGGAGTGGTAGGCATAGCCGCGCGCCGCGCACGCCGCGATCATCGTTTCCAGCGCGTCGCGGCCGTCCGACCACGTGGAGTGCATGTGGAAGTCGCCCTTGATGTCGCGCAGCTCGACGACCTGCGGCAGCGTGCCGGCGCGCGCCGCGTCGATCTCGCCGACACCCAGACGCATCTCGGGCGGAATGAACGCCATGCCGAGCGTTGCGTACACCTCGTCTTCCGTGCGGCACGTGATGGTGCGGCCGTCGGTGAGATCGACGATGCCGTTCTCGCTCACGCGCAGGTTCTTGCGCACGGCGAGCTCGCGAAACTGGATGTTGTGCTCGCGCGAGCCGGTGAAGTGCTGCAGTAGATTGCCGTAGAGGTGCGCCGGCAGCACGCGCAAGTCGATCTGCAGCCCGCCCGCGAGCCAGATGCTCGCTTTCGTGGGGCCTTCGGCGAGGACGGCCTCCGCGCGCTCCCACGCGGTGAACGCGGTGACGACGGACTCCGCGTTCTCCGACGTGCAGATCACGTCCACGTCGCCGACCGTCGGCTCCTGGCGCCGCACGCTGCCGGCGGCGGTGAGATCTTGCGCATCGGTGAGCTTGCGCAGGTAATTGATCACCTCGCGCGCGATGGGCAGCGCGACGCCCAGCGCCGTGCGCTTCGTGCGGCCTTTGTACGCCAGCACGCCGCGGCGGATGTTCTCGATCGACTTCGCGCCCAAGCGCGGCATGGCGGAGAGCGCGTCTTGGTCGAGCGCGCGCTCCAAGTCGGCGAGCGAGGAGATGCCCAGGCGCTCGAAGAGCTGCTGCGCGGTCTTCATTCCGACGCCTTGGACTTGCAGCACCTCCAGCAGCGTGGACGGGTACTTCGAGCGCAGCTCCTCGAGGTACGGATCGGTGCCGGTCCGCGCGATGGTCGCGATCCGGGCCGCGATGCTCTTGCCGATGCCGGGCAGCTCCGTGAGGCGCGCGACGTCCACGCCGGCGCCGAGCGGCGCGGCGTTCTCCAGCGTCTCGGCGGCGCGCTCGTACGCCATGAACTTGAAGAACGCTTCGCCCGCGAACTCCATGAGCGTGCGAATCTCGCGCAAGCGGTCCGCGATCTCGCGGTTGGTCGGCGTCGCCATAGAACGAGGACTTCGTTCTATGCCCGCGTAGGGGCGTCCCATGCTGCGAACCGAGCGCCGTCGGCTCGACCCCGCGATCCTCAACTTGCCGGTCGAGAAGATGCGCGAGGGCTACTACTCGGACGTCTACTTCAACCGCGCGCGGGAGATCCTCGAGAAGGACCGCTACCACCCGCGCGTGCGCATGCAGGTGTTCCAGCGTAATCACGCGGTGCTGTGCGGAATCGACGAAGCGATCGCGATCCTCAAGCTGTGCAGCGGGCAGCATGCGCCGGACGGCTCGTGGGAGGACGGCTGGGAGCGTCTGACCGTGAAAGCGCTGTACGACGGTGACGCGATCGAGCCGTTCGAGAACGTCATGACGATCGAGGGCGACTACGCGCTGTTCGCGCACCTCGAGACGCCGTACCTCGGCGTGCTCGCGCGCCGCACGCGCATCGCGACCAACGCGCGCGCGATCGTGGACGCGGCCGGCGGCAAGGAAGTGCTCTTCTTTCCGGCGCGTTTCGACCATCATCTCGTGCAGACCGGCGACGGGTACGCCGCGTACATCTCGGGCGCGCTCGGCGTGTCCACCGACGCGAACGCGGAGTGGTGGGGCTCGCGCGGCATGGGAACCGTGCCGCACGGCCTGATCGCGGCGTACGGCGGCGACACGGTGCGGGCGACCGAGAAGTTCGCGCAGTGGATCGACACGGCCGTCAATGTGATCGCGCTGGTGGACTTCGACAACGACTGCGTGGGAACGTCGCTCGCCGTCGCGCGCGCGCTGGGCCAACGCCTATGGGCGGTGCGTCTCGACACGTCGGGGACGCTCGTCGACAAGAGCGTGATCCCGCAGATGGGCACGTTCAAGCCGACGGGCGTGAACGCGCAGCTCGTGCACAACGTGCGCGATGCGCTCGACGCGGAAGGCTTTCGCCACGTGAAGATCGTCGTGAGCGGCGGCTTCGACGCGGAGCGCATCCGCACGTTCGAGAACGACCGTGTGCCGGCCGATGCCTACGCGGTCGGCAGCGCGTTCTTCAAAGGCGCGGGCTCGTTCGACTTCACCGCCGACATCGTCGCGATCGACAACGGCGACGGCTGGCGAGAATGCCACAAAGTAGGCCGCCCGGAACGCCCAAACCCACGGCTCACCCCGGTGGGGTAGTGCGCCCGGACTGCTCTTCGCGGCAGCGGTCGCAGAGCCGGCGTCTGGGCGGCGGGACGACGGACTGCGCTCGCTCGGTCACGCGGTCGCCTGTCGGTGGAGGCGGCGGCCAGTGCAAGATCTCATGGGGCGCCGGCCGGATCCCCGCAGCGAGCCGGAATAGGCCCTCCAGTATTGTCAAGTCACGGTCCTTTCATCCGGTGCGGCGTGCGGAACGGCGTCCGCCCAGCGGAACAGTTCGATCGATTGGCAATCCGTTCTGCTGATGACGATTCCAGCTGAGCCCTTCACGGCGTTCAGGAACGTTGCACGTTCCTGATCGACTGTCCATACCTCACCGAGAAGAAGCTCGTCGTCCGTAACGCGCGATCTCGATTCACACGCACTGATCCGCCCGGCGATCTTGCGCCCGTCGCGAAGAGTGATGATGGCGGCGAGATCGAGGCCTTCCCGGACGGCCTCGTCCAGAACGTTCTCCAAGAGCTTCGCAGCGCTGTCCGCAAACACGCCCGAGCGGACCATACGGTCCTGCACGTCGAACCACGCGAAGGCGAGCGCGGCGGGAACGCACAGCAAGGTGAGTATTGCAACGATCGCTTTTGCGCCGGTTTGCACCGCCGGCGGCGCGACGAGCGATACGAGCCACAACGCGGCGAACGCGATGGAATCGGTCACGAAACTGTAGACGACGACGTCGATCAGGACTTCATTGACCTTGCGGGCCTCGCCGCCGCGCCGCATGTCGTAGACGCGCAGCGAGATGAAGCCGGGCACGATCAACGCGGCGAAGGCGAGCAGCTGCTCGACCGTCACGCCGCCCGTCGTCTCGAAGATTTTTCAGGAATTCGCTCACGCGTGTCCATCACGCGTGAGCGAGGCGCCGCTAGGGCTTAGACCGGTGCGTTTTGGGCGGCTAGTTTTTCGATGATCGCGCGGTTGAACAGGATTAGGTCGCCCGGGTTGCGCGAGGTCACCCAGTTGCCGTCTTGCACGACCGGTTGGTCGCGGTAGAGGCCCCCCGCGTTGCGGATGTCGTCCGCGATCGAGGCGTAGCCCGTCAGCGTGCGGCCGCGGACGAGCTGCGCGGAGATCAGGATCTGCGGGCCGTGGCAGATCACGAACATCGGCTTCTTCGCCTGGTCGAACTCTTTGACGAACCGCTGCACGTCTTTGTTGGTGCGAATGTGGTCGGGCGACTGTCCGCCGGGCACGAGCAGCGCGTCGAAGTCGTCCGCGGTCACGTCCGCGACGAGCTCCTCCGCCTTTACGCTCTGGCCTTCGTCGAGCCCGCGCTTGCCGCGGATCTTCTGCAGCGCGCGGTCGTCGACGCCGACGATCGTCACGATCGCACCGGCCTCCTCGAGCGCTCGGCGGGGCTCGATCAGCTCGGACTCCTCGAACCCGTCGCCCACGAGGGCGGCGATTCGCTTACCTTCGATCTCCATAACGGATCGGGCGTTCTCACCGGGCACGCGGCCCGCCTCTCGGGGGACCGCCTCGTCGGATCGCTTCTTCTGGCGCGGTCACAGCGTTCCGCCGGTGCCCTGAACGGCCGCCCGTAGGAGATAGGCGAGCTCGATCTCGAGCTTGCCGAGCGGGTCCAGCACGGTGTCGTCCACCAGCGCCTTGAATACCGGATTGCGCTTCGTCATGTCGCCTTCGGGCACGGCGTGGCGCGGGTTGATCTCGCGCATGTAGATGCGCGCGTCGTACCGGATCTGGCCGTCGGGCAGGAAGTACAGCGGGTCGAGGCCGCCCGCGTACACGTCGAGTCCCAGCAGGCCGGTCTGCTGCAGGAACCCGATCGGGCGCAGGCGCAGCGCCCGGGCCAGCCGCGCCAGCGCGGGGACGGCGATGCGCGCCTCACCCGCGACGACGCGCTCGAGCAGCGCCGGATCGAGCTCCGCCGCCGCCGCCAGGCCGGCCGCGTCCATGTCTTTCGCGGCCGCCAGCCGCAGCAGTGCCGCGCCGAGCTCCGCGCCGCCCGCGGTTCCGCTGGCGCCGTCGTACGCGGGCGCGGGGCGCTGAACGTCCATTCGGGAGGTGATCGCCGAGCGCGGCGCGGACGCCTCTCCGGCCATGGCGGAATCGACCGAGCAGCGCAAGTCGCGCCACCTCGACGTGTGCCTCGACGAAGACGTCGCCTCCCGGCTCGACGCCGGCTGGGACGCCGTGCGCCTGCGCCACGAGGCGCTGCCGGAGATGGCTCTCGCGGACGTCGACGTCTCGACCGCGTTTCTCGGGCTGCCGCTGCGCGCGCCGCTGCTGATCTCGTCCATGACCGGCGGGACGTCCCGCGCCGCGGAGATCAACCGCCGCCTGGCGCGCGGGGCGGAGGCCACCGGGATCGCGCTGGGCCTCGGCAGCGGGCGCGCGATGCTCGAGGACGAGAGCCTGCGCGCGACGTTCGACGTCCGGCCGGTCGCGCCGACGGTGGTCCTCTTCGCGAACCTCGGCGCGGTGCAGTTGAACTACGGCGTCCGCACCGACGACGCGCGGCGGCTCGTCGACGCGCTCGGCGCGAACGGGCTCTACCTGCACCTCAACCCGCTTCAGGAGGCGCTGCAGGCCGGCGGCGACACGAACTTCCGCGGGCTCGAACCGAAGATCGCCGCGCTCTGCGAAGCGCTCGACGTCCCGGTGATCGCGAAGAGCGTCGGCTCGGGCATCGCGCCGTCGACCGCGGCACGGCTGCTCCAGTGCGGCGTGGCTGCGATCGACATCGCCGGCGCAGGCGGAACGTCGTGGGCGCGCGTGGAGGGCAAACGCTCGGGCGATGCTGCCCGCGAGCGAATCGCGGAAGCGTTCGGCGATTGGGGCTACGCGACGCCGCGCGGCACCGCAGCGCTGCGAGCGGCCCTGCCGGAAACACCGCTGGTAGCCAGCGGCGGCATCCGGGACGGCGTCCAGATCGCGAAGGCGCTCGCGCTCGGCGCCGATCTGGCCGGCTTGGCGCTGCCGTTCCTGCGCGCGGCCGACGAATCGGACGCCGCCGTCGCCGCATTGATCGACGAGCTGGTAACGGCGCTACGAATCGCGCTCTTCGCAACGGGCTCACGCCGCATCACGGATTTGCGCGACGCGCTGGGATAGCCGCGAACGCCGTGCGGTGCCGGCCGACGCGACGCTGTCGCTGTTACACCGTGCGCGGGGTGCGGCTCACGCGCACGCGGTCGCCTTCCACGCGCACGTCGAACGCGTCGACCGAGGCGTAGTCGCCGAGCGTCATCGTGCCGTCCGTCAGCTTGAAGCACCAGGCGTGCCATGGGCAGGTCACCGTCTTGCCCTCGATCCATCCTTCGGCCAGCGGACCGCCCTGGTGCGGGCACGTGTTGTCGAGGGCATAGAACGTTCCGTCGACGTTGAACAGCGCGATCTCGCGCCGGCCGACGACGACGGTCTTCCCCGTTCCCGGCGCGACGTCGGCCACGTGCGCCACCGTCACGAAGTCAGGGTCCCCACCCTGCCGAAGCCCATCGTTCACGCGCGACGCGTTCCGCGCGCACAGGAGGACGTCTTGCTCAAAGACTATCGCGACTGGCTCGAGTCGGAGCTGAAGCTCCTCGGAAACGCAAGCCATCACGCGTACTCGTTCGGACAAGCGAACATGGCGAAGCGCGCGCTCGAGCGGCTCGATGAGGAGATGGCGCGCACGCTGTACGTTCCGCTCGACCGCGCGGAAGCGCGCCGCATCCTCACGGCGATCGAAGCGATCGGCCAGCAGACCACCAACGTGCCGCCCGAGCTCGACGAGATGCGCGACGCGATCAAGACGGCGCTGGCCGAGACGCCGGACGAAGGCGCGATGCCCTGACCAGGCGGACGGCGTACCCGGTCGGCTTTGACGCAAATTGCGGAATTTGGTATGATTCGCCGGTCGCCGTCGCGGGCCCACGGAGCCTGCGGACGCGCGAGTCGAAAGGAGACCAGTCACCCCGTGCCCCTCACCAAAGAACAAAAGTCGGACCTGTCGACCAAATACGGTCGCGGCCCCAACGACACCGGCTCGGCCGACGTCCAGATCGCGATCCTCACGGCGTCGATCAACCAGCTCACCGAGCACCTGAAGGTCCACAAGAAGGACCATCACAGCCGCCGCGGCCTGTTGATGCAGGTCGGACAGCGCAGGCGCCTGCTCGCGTACCTGCAGCACAAAGATCTTGAGCGCTACCGCAAGCTGATCGCGGACCTCGGCCTGCGCCGCTAACCGCTCGGCAGCACGACGACAAAGAACCGGCGAGAAAATTCGCCGGTTCTTTCATGTCCCGCGTTGCGCGCGATCGAGGCGGTGGAGGCCGCTCACCGGATTCCGGAGAACCTAAGCCTGTTCACACATAACGACTACGAACAACAAAAGAACAGAAACTAGGAGTATCAGTGCCAGAATCCGTCTCGCTCGAGATCGGTGGCCGGCAGCTCGTCATCGAGACGGGCGAGCTTGCGAAGCAAGCAAACGGCAGCGCTCTCGTCCGCTACGGCGATCAGATCGTCGTCCTGTGCGCCGCCACGGCGTCCGAAAAACCGCGTGAGGGAATCGACTTCTTCCCCCTCACCTGCGATTACGAAGAGAAGATGTACGCCGCGGGCAAGATCCCAGGCGGCTACATCAAGCGCGAAGGCCGCCCGTCCGAGCACGGTGTGCTCTCGGCCCGCCAGATCGATCGCCCCATTCGCCCGTTGTTCCCCGACGGTTTCCGCAACGACATCCAGATCATCGCGACGGTCCTCTCGACCGATCCGGGTCTCGATAGCGACGTGATCGCCGTCTGCGCCGCCGGCGCAGCGCTCGCGGTGAGCGACATCCCGTTCCAGAAGAACATCGCCTGCGTGCGCGTAGGCCGCGACGAAGCCGGCAACTTCATCACCAACCCCACGCTCGAGCAATACGAAGCGGGCGGGATGGAGATCGTGATCGCCGGCACCGCCAACGACATCATGATGGTCGAGGGCGGCGCGAAAGAGATCACCGAGGACGTGTTCCTCGAAGCCGTCGCGTACGGTCACGGCGAGGTCAAGAAGATCGTCGCCGCGATCGACCAGCTCGCGAAGAAAGTCGGCAAAGCGAAGCGCGAGTACCCGCTGCTGTCCACCGACGAGAAGCTCGACAAGTGGATGCGCAAGAACTTCGCCAAAGAAGTCGGCAAGGCGATGCGCGTCAGCGACAAGCAAGACCGCAACGCAGCGTTCGCCGATCTCTCGCGCGACGCGGCGCGGCTGAAGCTCGACAAGAAAGACGATCTGCACGTCCGCAGCCTGATCGACGATCCGAAGTCGAAAGAGTTCGACAAGATCATCAAGGCGATGGAAGAGGACGAGCTGCGCACGATGGTCGTGGACGAGAAGATTCGTCCCGACGGCCGCAAGCCCGACGAGATCCGTCCGATCTGGTGCAAGACGCACTACGTGCCGCGCGTGCACGGCTCGGGCGTGTTCACTCGCGGCCAGACGCAGGTGTTCACCGCCGCGACGCTGGGCTCGATCAGCGACGAGCAGCGCCTCGACGGAATCCTCGCGATTCCGAACAAGCGCTACATGCACTACTACAACTTCCCGCCGTATTCGGTCGGCGAGACGCGCCCGATGCGCGCGCCGGGACGCCGCGAGATCGGCCACGGCCAGCTCGCGGAGCGCGCGCTCATGCCGGTGCTGCCGCCCGAGGATGAGTTCCCCTACACGCTGCGCGTGATCAGCGAAGTGCTCGAGTCCAACGGATCGTCGTCGATGGCGTCGGTCTGCGGTTCGACGCTGGCGCTGCTCGACGCCGGCGTGCCGATCAAGGCACACGTCGCGGGCGTCGCGATGGGCCTCGTGATGAAGGGCAAGGACTACGCGATCCTCACCGACATCCAGGGGCTCGAGGACGCGCTGGGCGAGATGGACTTCAAGGTCGCGGGCACCGTCGACGGCATCACCGCGATTCAGATGGACATCAAGGTCGCCGGGATCACGATCGAGATCATGCGCGAAGCGCTCGCGGAAGCGAAGAAGTCGCGCTTGTTCATCATCGACAAGCTCAAGGAGACGATCACCGAACCGCGTGCCGAGCTCTCGGAGTTCGCGCCCCGCATGATCGTCGTGCAGATCAACCCCGAGAAGATCAAGGACGTCATCGGACCCGGCGGCAAGGTGATCAACAAGATCGTCGCCGACACCGGTGTGAAGATCGACATCGAGAACGACGGCCGCGTGTTCATCGCGGGCGCGAACGCTGCGGGCGCCGAGAAGGCGAAGCAGATGGTCGAAGCGCTCACCAAAGAGGTGAAGGTCGGCGAGACGTATCTCGGCACCGTCACCCGCTTGATGAACTTCGGCGCGTTCGTCGCGTTCTTGCCCGGTAAGGAAGGTCTCGTCCACATCTCGCAGCTCGCGCCGCAGCGCGTCGAGCGCGTCGAGGACGTGGTGAAGCCCGGCGACCAGATCATGGTGAAAGTGATCGAGGTCGACTCGCAAGGCCGCATCAACCTCAGCCGCAAGGCGGTCATGGGCGGCGATGCGGGCGGCGAAAGCGACGGCGGCGGCAGCGGCGCCGGCAACGGGCGCTTCACGCCGGCCGGTGACTCGGCGAACGCGGGGGCGCGCGGCAACGGCGCACCGCCTCCGCGCCGGGAAAGCTCGGGCAGCTCCGGTTCGGGCAGCTCCGGTTCGGGCAGCTCCGGCGGTTCCGGCGGATCGGGCGGCGGCGGCGCCGACCGTCCGCGGCGGCGGCGTCCGCGTCCGGGCGGCGGCGGCTCGGCCGACTAGAGAACCGTCCCGGAAGGGAACACCCCGAGAGCCCGTCGCAAGACGGGCTCTCGCCATGTCCGGACTTCGCGCGCTCGCGCTCGCAATCGTTGCATCCGTCGCGCTCACCGGCGCGGCGCGGCGTCCCGCGACCGTGTTCGATCTCTCCGACGCGGTCGGAAAGCCGGCGCCGGCGCTGACGCTCATGGCGCCCGACGGCAGTCCGCTCGCGCTCGGCGCGCTGCGTGGCAAGCCGGCATACGTGTTCCTGTTCGCCGGGTGGTGCGCGCCGTGCCAGGAAGCGCTGCCGTTCGTGCGCAGCGCGTACGCGAAGTACGGCGACCGCGTGCGGTTCGTCGGCGTCGACGTGCTCGAGGACGCCGGTGCCGCGCGCACGGCGGTTGCGAACGCCGCGCTGCCGTTTCCCGTCGCGATCTATCCGATCGAGCAGCTCGATGCGATCATCGCGCCCGACGTGCAGCTGCACGCCGGAACGAAATACCGTATTCCGGCGGATTTTCTGCTCGACGCGAACGGCGTCGTGCGCTATGCGTGGCACGGCTTGTCGGTCGATTACGGCGGCGATCCGGTCGACGTGCTGCCGCCGTATCTCGCGAAGCTCGGAATCGAGTGACGTGACGCGCCCGACGTGGACGATCCGCCCCAAGGGGGAGCGCGACACCGACGCGGTCGTCGCGCTGCTCGCCGAGATCGCGCGCGAGGGGAATTACATCGCGACGGAGTGGCCGTTCGACGTCGCGGCGCGCAGCCGCTCGATGCGCGACGCGCTACTCGCGCGCCGGTCCGTCGGGTGGGTGGCGCTCGACGGCCGCACGATCGTCGGCGATCTCACCGTGCTCGACGTGTCGCAGGAAGAGCCGGAGATCGGCATGATGGTCGAAGCGCAGTACCGCGGCCGCGGGATCGGGCGCGCGCTGCTCGCGAGCGCGATCGCGTGGGCGCGCGCGAACGGCCGGCCGGCGCTGACGCTGCGCGTGTTTCCCGACAACGAGCGCGCGCGCACGCTCTACCGCACGAGCGGCTTCACGGACGTCGAGGTGCAGCCCGCGGCGATCCTGCGCCGCGACGGCGACCCGCGCGACGCGATCGTGATGCGCCGCGCCGTCAACGAACGGGATATCTAGCGGGCGACGTTGCGCGACGGCTCAACGGCGCGGCGTCAGCCGCGCGGGCCGAAGCCCCGGTACGGCCCGACGGTGAGCACCTCGGTTTCCAGCATGCCGCGCTGCTGGAGGGGAAGCGTCGCCAGCGCGGCATCGGCCGCCTCGCGCGATTCCGCCTCGATCAGGAGCACCGCCCCGGCCGGGCTTTTATGACCCCACACCGTGCGAAACACGCCCTGCGCGTACAAGACGCGGGCCTGCTCGGCCTCGGCGTCCAGGAGCTCCGGGGTGAAATCCGCCTCCGAGTACCGGCCGTACGCGCGGCGAGCGATCACGATGAACTGTGCCATGGCTGCGACGCTTCTCGAACCGGCCGGGAAGTCACTCGTTCGCCGCGGCCCTTTGCGTACCGGCCACGGCGGCAAGGACGGATCGCCTTCGATCGCCGTCTAAGTATCTTCGGATGGCCTATGACTCGCTGGGTGCGTTCGTGCGCGCCCTTCGCGGCGCCGGTGAGCTCGCGACGATCGAGGCCCCCGTCGACCCGCGCCTCGAGATCGCCGAGATCACCGACCGTGTCGTGAAGGCGGGCGGCCCGGCGCTGCTCTTCACCAACGTGCGCGGCTCGCGGTTCCCCGTGCTGACGAACCAGTTCGGCAGCGAGCGCCGTGCCGCGCTCGCGGTGGGCGCGAAATCGCTGCGCGAGGCCGAGGACCGGCTGCGGCGCACGATCGATCTCGCGCTGCCGCCGACACTGGGCGGCAAGCTCGGACGGCTCGCCTCGCTCGCCGCGGCGGGCGCGTCGGCGATCCCGCGCCGCGTCGCCGCCGGGAAAGCGCCCTCGCAAGAAGTCGTGATGGATCCGCCCGATCTCACGCAGCTGCCCGTGCTGACGACGTGGCCGCTCGACGGCGGGCCGTTCATCACTCTGCCGCTCGTGTTCACGGCCGACCCGCGGACGCGCCGGCCGAACGTCGGCATGTACCGCGTGCAAGTGTACGACGCGCGCACGACCGGAATGCACTGGCAGCGCCACAAGCACGGCCGTGCGCACGCGGACGCGTGGGGGCGCAAGATCCCGGTCGCGATCGCGGTCGGCGGCGATCCCGCGCTCACGTACGCGGCCACGGCGCCGCTGCCGCCCGTGGTCGACGAGCTCGCGTTCGCCGGCTTCCTGCGCGGCGCGCCCGTGCGCATGACCAAAGCGCTCACCGTCGATCTCGACGTGCCCGCCGACGCCGACTTCATCATCGAAGGCTGGGTCGACAACGACGACCTCCGCGTGGAGGGCCCGTTCGGCGACCACACCGGCGTGTACTCAGCGGCCGACCTCTACCCCACGCTGCACGTCAGCGCGATCACGCACCGCCGCGACGCGATCTTCGGTG
>JAXDMB010000349.1:0-17799 GCA_034666325.1 Vulcanimicrobiota bacterium | reverse complement strand
CGCTTGGCGAGGCGCTCGAACGGGTGGTTCTCGCGCAGCGCGCACGCGAAGATCCGGCGGAATCCGCGTTGCCGCAATCGCTCGATCAGCGCGTCGAGCAGCGCGGCGCCGACGCCGAGATGCCGTGCATCAGGCGACACGACGATTGCGAGCTCCGCCGACTCGTCGTCCAGCAGCGCGGCGTGCGCGGCGCCGAGCGGCACGGTGTCGTCGTGCGCGATCATGCCGATCATGTCGGAACGCGTCTCGACGAAACGGTGCACTTCCTCAGGATCGAAGTGATCGACGCGGTGGAAGAAACGGCAATAGCGGTCCTCCGCGCTCGTCGTTTCCAAGATCGCGCGGTACGACGCTTCGTCGGACGGTTCGATCGGCCGCACGTGCACGGCGCCTCCCTTTTTTCAGAGATTCTTCACGGGCGTGTGCATTCGCGTCGAAACGGTGCGATGGCATGAAGACGACAGATGCGGCGTTGCGGACGACCGTTTGCTGCGGGGGCATGCGCCCATCGCGTGGAAGTGCGCAATCAAGGTGGTCGTTCCCCCCGTCCGACCGTTCCAGCCACTGATGCGCGAACGCGTCACCGAGCGCCTGCGCCAGGCGGCGCGCCATCGCGTCACGCTCCTTGCGGCCCCCGCGGGCTTCGGCAAGAGCATCGCGGTCGCGCAATTTCTCGACGGGCTCGCCGAACCGTCGCTGCGCTTCAACGCGCGCGCCGGCGCCGGAGGCCTCGTGCCGTTTGCGCGCGGGCTCGCCGGGATACTGGCCGGCGCGCTTGGCGCCGACCGAGCGCTACTCGCTGCGACCGGCGAAGCAGCCGCGAACGCCGATCCGGACGATTTGGCGCGTGCGCTGCTGCGCGGGCTCGGCGAGTTCCCAGGAATCGTCGCGCTCGACAACGTGTCCGGAAAGATGCTGCGCGATACCGCGGTTTGCCGGTTCGTCGCCGCGCTCGTCGAAGGCGGCAGCGCCGCGCGCTGGATCATCGGCACGCGTTCGGCCGCCGGTTTTCCGGTCGCGTCGTGGATGGCGCACGACGCGAGCGACGTGCCGGTGGGAACCGCGGAGCTCGCGTTCACCGAGGACGAGGCGCGCCGTATCATCAGCGCGACCGGCGCCGCGGATGCCGCGCGCCTCGACGCGCTCTTCGCGTGGACGCGCGGCTGGCCGACGGCGTTCACGCTCGCGCTGCGCCACCGCGACGTTCCCGCGGCGCGGCGCGTCGTGTTCGAGTATCTCGCCGAACAAGTCGCGGATGATCTCGATGCGCGCGAGCTCGACGTGCTGCTGGGCGTGTCGCCGCTGCCGCTGATCGATTTGGAAGTTCCGGCGTCGTTCGCGCCGGTCGACCGCGCGGATCTCGCCGGCGTGCTGGCGCGCGTCACGCCGCTGGTGGAGCACGTGTCCGACGCGGTGTACCGCTGTCACCCGCTGTTCCGCGAGTACCTCGTCGCGCAGCGGCGTCTGCGTGATGCCGACGCGTACGCGGCGGCCGCGGCGAATGCGGGCAGCGCGCTGCTGGCGGCGCGGCATTACGGCGAGGCGCTGCTGGTGTTCACCGACGCGCGCGACGCCGACGCGCTGGAATGGCTGCTGCGCGAGCATGGTGCGGAGCTGATCGAGCGGGGGAACACGGCGGCTGTCGCGGCAGCGATCCGTTTGCTCGCCGAACGCGAACGCGCCGAGTCTCCGGCGATCCTTTCGCTGCGCGCGACGCTGTCCTCGTACGCGGCGGACTTCGGCGCCGCGGCGTCGTTCTCCGAACGCGCGCTCGCCGCGGCGGCCGATCCCGTCGAGCGCTTTCACCTCGCGCACCGCTTCGCGCTCGAGCTCGTGAAGCGCAACGCGCCGGGATCGATCGAGCGGCTGCGCCGCATCGTTCCGGCGCTGACGGCGTCGATGAACGACGCGGCGGTTCCCGCGAAAGCGCGCCTCGAGGTGCTCGGCACGCTCGCGCTCGCCCTGACGATGCTCGGCGACACGGACGGAGCGCGGCTGCGCATCGGCGAGGCCATGGAAGCGGTCGCGTCGTCCGACGATTACCGCTTGCGCGCCGCGATCTACCACCAGGCGAGCTACATCGCGTACTTGGAAGGCGACGCGCACAAGAGCATGCGTTACGCGAAGGTCGCGACGCGGCTCGCGAACGAGCACAAGCTCTACCCGCTCGCGGCGCGCAGCTACAGCGTGCAGTACGCGGTCGCGATGGGCATCGAAGACGCGCGCGAGCGCGCGGTCGAAGCGCTCGACGGCATGTTCACCGCGGCGAAGCACGCCGCGGACCGTTTTCTGCAGGTCGAAGCGCTGGCGGGCGCGCTCGACATCCACGCCGAGCGCGGCAACGAGACCGAGGTGGCGGCGACGCTGCTGCGCATCGAGACGCTCGACGTGGGGCTGGAGATCCAGTCGACGTCGGTGCTGCCGGCGAAGGCGCTCACGGCCGCGTGGCACGGCGATTTTCGCACGGCGTACGATCTCGTGGTGCGGTCGGCGCCCGATCAGCCGACGCCCCTGCGCCAAGCCGTGCGCTGGAGCGAGATCGCGGTGTACGCCGCCGCCGCGGGATTACGCGAACGCGCGCTGGAGGCGGTGGACAGCGCGGGCGCCGTCGTGCGCGCGGCGTCGGCGCAGTCGCGCGAAGACCGCCAGCGTTCCGCGCGCGCGTCCGCGCTGACCGCGCTCGCGCTGATCGTCCTCGGCAACACGGCGTCCGCGAACGCGATCTTGCGCGAGCTCGAGCGCTCGCGCCGCGAGCTGTCCAAGTCGATGCGCGCGCTGCTCGACGCGGTTCGCAGCGTGTACTTGTCGGTTGAGATCGTGTCGCCGGACGCGATCGTGCGCTCGCTGCGCGAGCTGCACGCGGTCGGCTGGGGCGGCGTCGCGCGGCTGATCGAGAACCTGCACCTCGAGCGCACCAGCGATGCGTCCGCGATGTCGCAGCTCACGCGCGCCGAGCTCGACGTGCTGCGCGCGCTCGCGCGCGGCGGCAGCAGCACGAAAGTCGCGGCGGATCTGGGGCGCAGCGTGAACACGGTCAACGTGCACGTCAAGTCGATCCTGCGCAAGCTCGGCTGCACCAGCCGCCACGAGGCGCTCGCCATCGCGCGCGAGCACGGCGTGGTCGGCTGAAGCGCACGGCCTAACCACGCGTCTAACCCGGCTGCTAGCCCGCTTCACCGCCCGTTTTGGGCGAGAGACGCGATCCGGCGCGACCGGTACGCTCGTGTCATCAGCTTTCGATGAACAGGAGACGCACCTTTCGTGTCCATGATTGTCCAGGTTCTCATCGCCATCTCGATCGCGGTCAATCCGGTGGGGCCGTCGCAGCCCGCCGGCGGTCCGTATGTCGTCGCCGTTCGCGCGGATACCGTCGTCCCGCATCCGTGACCGTTCGCGCCCGTTAGGCGCATCTGATTCGCACTGACGGCGGCGCCGGTGTCCCGGAACTCTCGTTCCGGAACGCCGGCGCCGTTTTCTTTTCGCGCGCGCGGCCTAACCTGGTCCCTAACCCGATGCACGACCCGGTTCGGGTGAGAGACGCAATCGCACCGCCGCCGTACCGTTTGCACATCGGCACGCGAGCGGCTCAACGTTAGCGGCCGGTTTCACACCACTCACTAGCTCAAGGGGATTGATACCATGGACAAGATCGAATTCGACCTCGACCTCTTCGCGGAAGAGCTCCCGGACCAGGCCCAGTACTTCGGCACCGGCCCGGTGGCGGACAGCGTGAAGACCGCGACGGCGTTCACGGCGGCTTCGACGGTCAGCGGCTCGACGGCCAGCTCCGTCAGCACGCTCTCGGCCTCTTAAGAGAGATCGGATCTCGTGGCGGTCCGGCGCGCTATGCGCCGGATCCGCCACGATCCACGCGCAGCACCAGCGAGGAAACGATGAACGCAATCGACGTCACAACGGTCTCCAAGCGCTACGGCGATGTCGTCGCGCTCGACGCAATCAGTCTCGCGATCAAACCCGGCGAGATCTTCGGCGTTCTCGGCCCCAACGGCGCAGGCAAGACAACGATGATCGAGATCATCGAAGGTCTTCGCTTCGCCGATGAAGGCCAAGTTCGCGTGCTCGGCCGCGATCCCGAGACCGACGGGGCGTACCTCCGTCGACGCGTGTCGATCGCGATGCAGAAGACCTCGCTGCCGCCGCGCGTCACCGTCCGTGAGATCGTGCGCTTGTACGCGTCGATCTACGGATACCCGGCGTCCGCCGTGCCGGCGATCGCCAAGGCGGGGCTCGAAGAAAAGGCCGGCGCGAAGCTGCAGACGCTCTCGGGCGGCCAGCTCCAGCGCCTCACCGTCGCGCTCGCGACGATCGGCCAGCCCGAGCTCGTGCTCATGGACGAGCCCACCTCCGAGCTCGACCCGCAAGGCCGGCGCTACGTGTGGGACATCATCCGCGAGAAGATCGCGGACCGCCGCACGACGTTCTTGCTCACCACGCACATGATGGACGAAGCGCAGCGGTTGTGCGACCGCGTCGCGATCATCGACCACGGCCGCATCGCGGCGATCGGCACGCCCAACGAGCTGATCACGCGCTACGCGCCCGAGAAAGTCGTGACGCTGAACCAGACGCACGGCAACGGCATCGCGAAGATCGAGGGCTTGAACGTGCAGTCGTTCGTCACCGAGATCGGCATGCAGACGATCGTGCGCACGTCCAACCTCCCCGCGACGCTGCGCCAGATCGCCGAGCTCGAGTCGCTCGACGAGCTGCGCTACGACGGCATGAACGTTACCGACTCGACGCTCGAGGACGTCTTCCTCACGCTGACCGGACGGGAGGTTCGGACTTGAAACCCCTCGCGCGCGATACGTTCGCGCTCTACACAGGCATGCAGTTCCGGGAGCTGTGGCGCGATCCGCTGACGGCGTTCTTCGGGCTCCTGTTCCCGATCTTTTTCCTCCTGCTCACCGGGTTCATGTCGATGGGCGGCAGCGGCTTCCTGTTCCATGCCGCGGTCGTCACGCCGAACCATGAGCGCGGCGCCGTTCTCGTGCGCTCGCTGGCCGAGCTCAAGATGGTGCAAGTCAGCGAAATGAGCGACAGCGCCGCGCAGGCCGCGCTGCTCAAGGGCGACATCTGGGCGATCTACGAGCTGCCCGCCGGCGCGAAGGACCAGGCCGCCGTGCACGTCGTCGCGACGCAGGCGAACCTCGACTTCGCGACCTTGGTGCTGCGCGCGGCGCGCGACCAGGCCGATCCGGTGCGCAAACGCTTCGCCATCGTCGCGGACGCGTTCCGCCACGGCGAGATCACGCAGCTCGCGTTCGCGTTCCCCGGCATCATCGCTCTCGCGCTGCTGCAGCTCGGCGTCTTCGCGACGGCGCTTCCGCTGCTGCGAGCGCGTGACCGCGGCGTGCTGCTGCACCTCTCGCTCACGCCGATGCCGCGCATCATGATGGTGTCGTCCGGCATCCTCGTGCGCATGCTGATCGCCTGCGTGCAAGTCGCGATCATATGCGCGATCGCGGTGTTCTTCCTCCACGTCCACATCGTCGGCAACGTGTTCCTGTTCGGTGCGCTCGTCGCGCTCGGGACGGCGACGATGATCGCGTTCGGCTACGCGCTGGCGGGCCTCGCGCGCTCGTACGACAGCGGCCTGATGTTCATCATGCTCACCAACTTCGCAATGATGTTCCTCGGCCAAGTGTTCTGGGACGCCACCACCAACCACGCGCTCGTGCCGATCGTGCGGCTGATCCCGATGACCTACATCGCGGACGCGCTGCGCACGCTCGCCGTCGGCGCCGACGGCATGCTCCCGTTCTGGGCCGACGTCGCGATGACGGTGGCCTGGCTCGTGGTCGCGCTGGTCGTCGCGACCCGCACGTTCCGCTTCGACCTGAGCCACCGCTGATGACGCCCCGCGTCTGGGTGTACGCCCGCGTATACGTTCACGACCGGCCCGAGATGCTGGACTGGCTCGTGATCGCGGCGCTGCCCCGGATGCGGGAGCGCCTCGGCGGCGCGCGCTGGTTCTACCTGCGGTACTTCGACGAGACGGGCACGCATCTGCGCGTGCGGTTCGAAGTGCCCGCGGCGGAAGCGGACATCGCGCGCAACATGCTCGCGGACGAGCTGACGGTTCCGTACGCGCGGCTCGACCGCGAAGGCTTCGGCGGATTCGGGTGGTTCCTGCCGCTGGTGCACCCGCCGCGCACGCCGGGCCGCGTGCAAACGGACGTGGTCATGGACACGTACGCGCCGGAGTACGGCACGTACGGCATCCCGGAAATGACGGTCGCCGAGGATCTGTTCCACCGCTCGAGCGAACTCGCGACGGCGGAGCTGCAAGAGCGCCGCGTCGCCGGCGCCGCGTACGCGAAGAGCGCCGCGCTCGGCTACATGGAAGCGGTGCGCGAGACGTTCGCGCCGTATGCGAACGAGGAAGCGTTCTGGACGGACTACCGCGAGTTCTGGCTGGGGCCGAACGTCGCCGGCGGGGAGAAGTGGCGCACGCTGTTCGTGCGCCAGGCGGAGCGCGCGCTCGCAGCCGGCAGCGTGGCGGCGGCGCCTTCGCCGCGCGTGGACGCGTGGCGCGGCGCGCTGCGCGACGCCGCGGCGCGCTACGGCGGCCGCGCGAGCGCGCTCGCGGTGCGGCAGTTCATCCACCTCACCAACAACCGGCTCGGGATCACGTATCTGGAGGAGTCGTACTTGGCGCAGTTGCTTCTGTCCGCGCGTGCGGTGGCGTCATGAGCGTGTCCGTGTCGCAGATCGCCGGAACCGGCTTCTTGAAGAAGTATCCGTTCATGCGCGCGGTGCAGCCGTTCACCGGCATCGTGCCCGACGCGCAGCTGCAGATGCCGTGCGACCGCACCGCCGAGTTCTTCATCGGCGCGACGACGCTGGGCGACATGACGCACGTCCTGCCGTCGGTGCGCGAGTTCGCGGACGACTTCGCGAAGGGCAAGCTCGGCGGTTCGGGCACCTCGCTCGACGAAGATCACGCGTCCGCCGTCGCGGTCGCCGAAGCGCTCGAGCGCTACTGCATGGTGATGCTCGCCGAGCGCGACGTCGTCGAGGCGAGCGCGAACGAGCTGGGCGCCGAAGCGACGGACTGGCGCGCGTTTCCGGCGGCGTCCGAGAACGAGCTCGCCGACCCGAAGTGTCCGCTGCGGCGTTTCGACCCGAGCGCGAAGATCCGCTGGGTGCGCGGCTGGTCGCTCACCCACGGCCGGCGCACGTTCGTGCCGCTCGTCATGACGCATCTCTACCTGACGCTCGCGCAGGCCGAGCGCTTCTATCTGCCGATCTCCACCGGCGTCTCGGCGCACACCGACATGCGGCGCGCGTGCGTGTCCGCGATTTGCGAAGTGATCGAGCGCGACGCGATCGCGCTCACCTGGCTCGGGCGTCTGCCGCTGACGCGGCTCGAGATCGAAGGCGACGGTCCAAACGAAGCGGCGCCCGAACTCGCCGCCGCGCGCCGCCGCAACGCGTCGTACGCGTTCTTCGACGCGACGAGCGATCTCGGTATCCCGACGACGCTGTGCATCCAGTCGGTGCCGGGCCATTCGCGGCTCGCGCAGCTCGTGTCGTGCGCGACGCACTTCTCGCCGGGCGTCGCGCTGTCGAAAGCGATTCGCGAGGCTGCGTGCGTGAGCACGCTGTTCGAAGAGCCGGCCGCGGTGCCCGGCGACGTCGCCGATTTCACCCACCTCATGCACGGCAGCACGTACATGGCGCGTCCGGAGCAGCGGCACCACTTCGGCTTTCTGCTCGGCGCGCAGCACGCGGCGCCGCTCGCGCACCAGCCCGCGGACTTGCCGCACGAGCCCGGCGCGCAGCTCGACCACCTTCGCGATCTTTTCAGGAGAAAGAACATGGACGTCGTCTTGGTCGACCTCACCGTCGACGAAGTCCGCCGCTACGGATTGTCGGTCGTGCGCGCGGTGATCCCGGCGCTGATGCCGATGACGTTCACGCACCGCGCGCGGTTTCTGGGCCATCCCCGCCTGTACGACTACGCGCGCTCGCTCGGGCGCGCACTCGAGGAGCGGAGCGTGAACAGCGCGCCGATGCCGTTCGCATGAGCGCGCTCGTCGTGTGGGAAGGCCCGTTCGGCAAAGCCGTCGCGCAGGCGGTACGCCGCGAGCTCGACGACGTGGTCGCCGTGGAGCCGGCCGCGCATCGCGACGCGGTGGCGCGCGCGGAGTGCGTGGTGTTCGTGTCGTGGCGCTCGTCCGACGCGACGGCGATCGCGCTCGCCGACGCGGCGCACGACGCCGGCGTGCCGTTCTTCCCGGTACAGCTCGACAACCGCGTGCTGGTGATCGGCCCGCTGTTCGGCTCCGGCGGTCCGTGCTACCGCTGCTTCCGCGGGCGCTATCTCACGCACGCCGCGGGCGCCGACCGCCAGCAGTTGCTGTGGAAGCTCTACGCGGACGACGCGAACGCGGGCGTCGCCGGCGTCACGCCGTCGATGGTGCGCATCGCCGCGGGCGCGGCGCTGTCCGCGATCGCGTCCGATTCGGCCGATCCGACGGTGCGCTGGTTCGACGTGCTCACCGGCGATCTCACCGGCAGCGAGATCGTCGCCGTTCACGCGTGCCCGGGTCCGCACGACCGTGCCGCGGACGGCGGCGAGCGCTTCGTGACCGCACTCGAGGCACTGCTCGAAGAAGGAATGGAACGATGATCGACGCGCGCTGGGTAGGCGAGCGCTTCGCAACCGACCCGGCCTTTCATCTCCCGGCGCGCCCGCGCTTTCCGCGCGAGCTGCTGCTGATGCCGACCGACGACGGGCTGTGCGTGGAAGGCGCGTTCGAGCGCCAGCTGCTGCGCGGCAAAGCCGCGAACGATTTCTTGCCGCAACTGATCGCGCTGCTCGACGGAACGCGCTCGCTCGCGGATCTCGCCGCGGCGTTCCCCGCGCGTCCGCCCGAGCACGTCGCGCACGCGATCACGCTGCTCTACAGCCGCGGCTTGCTCGAGGACGGACCGCTCGAAACCGCGGGCGACAGCGACGTCCGGTCGTTCCTCGGACGCTTCGTCGACAACACGCGCCACCATCGCAACCGCGACGACGCGGCGGCGCTGCTCGCGTCCGCGTCGGCGACGATCGCCGCGCCGCCGGAGATCGCGTCGATGCTGCGCGCCGATCTGCTGAGCAGCGGCGTCGGCAGCGTGCGCCTGCACCTCGGCGACGGCGCGTTCGTGCCGAGCGACCTGACGATGGTCGTGGAAAGTGCGGCGTACTCCGCCGCGGCGTTCGCGCGCGAGGCGGCGCTGCACGGCGCGTGGGTGCTGTACGCGACGGTCGCGCGTGACGGCGCGACGATCGGGCCGCTCGCGGTGCCCGACTTGTCGCCGTGCTACGACTGCTACCGCGAGTACTACGCGGGCGAGCTCGGGCCCGCGACGGGCGCGGAAGAGCGCTTCTGGGCCGGCGTCCTCGGCGTGAACGCGTTCAACCTCTTGTCGCGAATCGCGTTTCCGCAACTGTTCAACCGCGTGCAGCGCGTGCGCCGTTTCGGCAACGACTACCAGTCCGTGCGCGACACGGCGCCGCGCGTTCCGAGCTGCGATGTGTGCGGCGTCGGCGCGGAGCTCGGACCGCGCGATCCCGCGTTCGTGTCGTGGGCGCTGCACACCACGACCGCGATGCCGCCGCGCGCGCTGCTGAACCACCGCACGTATCAAGATCACTTCAAGGCGAGCAACATCGAGCTCGCGCGCAAACTGCCGCCCGCGCGCGAAGGCGTGACCTCGATCGCGCTGGACCGCAACGCGCCGCTGACGCCCGGCGTGCTCGACGCCGCGGCGCTCGCCGCGATCCTGCGCGACGCGGCCGGTTATCGCGAGCTGCCCGGCGGCGAGCCGTGGCGCATCACGCCCAGCGGCGGCAACCTTGGCTCGCCGGAGCTGTACGTGCTCGCGCGCGACGTCGCGGGGCTCGCGGACGGCGTCTACCGCTACGTCGGCGCGCGGCATCTGCTCGAGCGCGTGCGGCCCTTCGATCCGGAGGATGCGCGCACGGTCGCCGGCAGCGGCGACGACGGGCCGCGCGCGATCGTGGTGGGCACCGGCCTGCTCGACCGCGTGTTCGCGAAGTACCACGCATTCGGCTATCGCGTCGTCGCGCTCGATGCGGGATTCTGTTTGGCGAGCGTGATGCTGTCGGCCGCGTCGCGCGGCGTGCACGCGGTCGAGCACCCCGACTTCGAGGTGAAACACGTCGCGGCGGTCCTGCGCCTCAACGCGCGCACGAAGTACCAGCTTCCCACGTTCGTGCTGTCGCTGGCGCAAGCGCCCGAAGACGGTCCGGTGCGTTTCGACACCGACGTTCTGCAGCGCGTGCTGCACGCGGACGCCGACCGCCCGCGCGCGTCGAACGTGCTGCCCGCGCCCATCGTCGGCGCGTGGAACGAGCTGCTGCTGCGCCGCCGGTCGGTGCGTGACTTCGCGCCCGTGCCGGTGGAGCGCGCGTCGCTCGAGACGATCCTCGGGCACGCGACCGCGGTCGCGGACCACCATCGCCTCGTGCGCGGGCGGCGCGTTCCGCTGCGCGCGTTCGTCGCGATCGCGCACGACTCGCCGGAGCTTCCCGCGGGACTGTACGTGTATCGCGACGGCCTGCGGCGCACGGGCGATCTGCCGGACGGCGGAATGGGCGCGCTGTTCCAGCAGGAGAACATGCGTTCCGCGGCCGCCGGCGTGTTCATCGCCGCGGATCTGGAGCAGATCTTCGCCGGGCGCGGCACGCGCGGGTACGGCGAGGCGCTCACCGCCGCGGGCGTGCTCGCCGCCGGCGTCATCCATGCCGCTACCGCCGCGGCCGTCGACGGCTGTCCGTCGGGCGGCTTTTTCGAACAGGGCCTGCGCGAGACGCAGGACTGCGACGGTTTTCGCGACTGCCCCGTGTTCGCGGTCGCTCTCGGCCACGCGCGCCGGAAAGGACTCGTCTGATGGAGATGCTGCAACTGCGCGACGACGTGCGCGAGTCGGTGATCGACGGAACGCTGATGCTGCAATCGCGCACCGACGTGCGCGCGGTGAAAGTATCGCGCTCGGCGTCGCACCTGCTGCCGCCGCTCAAGAACGGTGCGACGCTCGACGAGCTGTGCGACGTGTTCGGCCGCCGTCTTTCCGAGGCGCAGCGCTCGCAGGTGTCGGATTTCGTCGGCGTGCTCGGCCGCGCCGGGCTGCTGCAGTCGTCGGCGAAAGCGTCGAAGGGCGCGATGGTGCGCTACGCGACGTGTGATCTCAGCGCGCCGCTGAGCGCGCTCGGCGCCCGGCTGCGCGCGTCGCGCGCTTTAACCACGGCAGCGATCGCGGTGCTGGTCGTCGTGATGCTCGCCATCCTCGCGGGCGCGGGCGCGGTGCTGCCGCATCTCGCCGCGATCGAGCACGCGATCGCGCGGCCGCCGATCTCGCTGCTGGCGGGAGTCATCGCGCTGTTCGCGATCGTCATCCCGCTGCACGAGCTCGCGCACGGTGTCGTCGCGGGCGCATGCGGTATCGAGCGAACGCGCTTCGTGCTCGCGCGCCGCGGGTTCGTTCCAACGGTGTTCTGCGAGACGCCGGGCAGCTCGCTGATCCCCGGGCGCCTGCTGCGCGTGCTCGTTCCGGCCGCGGGGCCGCTCGTCGACCTCGGCTTCGTCGTGCTGTTCGGTTTGCTCGCGCTCCACGTTACCGCGTTCGGGAGCTTCTTCGCGGCGGCGGCGTGCACGAGCCTGATCGCGCTGGTGCTCGACTGCAACCCGTACTCCGGTTCGGACGGCAGCCGCATCCTGGAGATCCTGCTCGACGACGACCACGCGCGCGCTTCCGCGCTCTCGCGCACGAGCGGCGTGATGTCGATGCGCCCGTCGGCGCGCATCTATCTCGGCGTCGCGATCGCGTACCTTGCGACGATCGTCATGCTGACCGGATTCTTCGGCATCGCGGTCTCCCGCGCGGGCGGCGTGTGACGCCGCCCATCGCCGCCGGCGTTTCCGACGACCGCGCCGCCGCGGGCGCCGCCAACGGCCGGCCGGCCGCCGCGCCGCGCTCGGCGCGCGAGATCGCGCTGGCGGAGTTCGTGCTGGTGCGCGTCGCGATGCTGCCGTACGACGACGTGCTCGCGCTCGTTCCCGACGCGTTTCGTCTGGATCTGCGGCGCGCGGCCGCGATGCGCAGCCTCGCCGAAGAAGCGGCGCAGGATCTCTCGGACGCGCTGCACGGCGTCGTTCCTTTGTGTCCCGATCAGAAGACGCGCCGCGCCGTGCTCAACGTGCGCCGCGCGCTCTACGGCGGAACGCTGGCCGATCCCGACGCCGCGCAGCGCGTGCTCGCGTCCGTTCCGATGCCGGCTGAAACGACGGCGCTCGCGGACCGCTGGCACGAGCGCCGCACGCGCGCCGACCACGCGCAGAACGAGCTCGCCGCGAGCTGGGACGACGTGCAGCGCGCGGGCCGCACGGCGCTCCGCGACCTGCTCGCGCGCGACACCATCAGCAACGCGGTGTCCGTCGCGAGCCCCGAGCTGATCGACATGCTCGCGCGGGGCGAGCGCGGTGACCGCGGCAAGCTACTCAAGGCGACGCTGAGCCTGGCGCGCTACGTGACGCGCGCAGCGACCAAGACCAGCCCGTTCAGCTCGCTCACCGGCGTGCTGCCGTCCGCGTTCGGCGACGGCGGCGAGCCCGCGTACGACATCACGGCGGCCACCTGGCAGAACAGCGTGCGCATCAACCGCGCGCTGTGCGCGGCGGTCGATTTCGCGACGAGCGACCTGCTCGCCGAACGGCCCGCCGCGCGCGTCGCGTGCAACGCGTCGCTGCGCGTGCTCGGCGACGGCCGCCTGGAATGGCACGAGCCGCACTACTTCGCCGTGCTGGGACGCCCGTGGCGCGGATCGCGTCCGGCCGCGGTGCGCATGCACCCGTCGATCGCGCACGTGCTCGGCTCGCTGCGCGGCGCGACGACCGTCGGCGCACTGCGCGACGAGATCGCGGCGCTGGGCCTGGATGCGGACAAGGTGCAGCGGTTCGTCGCGATGCTGCTGCGGCGCGGTGCATTGCGCAACGCGGACGCGCCGGACCCGTTCGCGAACGACGCGGACGCCTCGCTGCTCGAGCGTGACGCGGACGATCCGTTCTCGCGCTTCTCGGCGCGCTTCGCGCAGTTGCGCGCGCACGTAGCCACGCTGCGCGACGCGGACTACATCGCGCGCGAGCGCGTGCTCGGCGAGGTGCGCCGCGAGGCGGACGCGCTCACGCAAGCCGCCGGCATCGAAGCGGAGCGGCTCGCGCTCAAGAACGTCGTGCTGGAGACGTGCGTCGGCACGAGCGCGGTTCCCGCGGTGAGCGGCGGCGTGCGCGACATCTGCGAAGACGTCGCGCGGACGATCCAGCGCCGCATGGTGCCGAATCCCGTGTACGTCGCGCTGCGCGAGCACTTCCTGCAGACGTACGGCGAGCGCGGCGCCGCCGATCTGGAGACGTTCGTTTCCGGCGCGTACCGCGCGTTCCAGGATCCCGCGACGTTCGAGCGCTGCAAGACCGCCGCGCACGTCCCGCCGCCCGTGGTTCTCGCGCCGTTCACGGTGTTCGGCCAGCTCGGCGGCCCGGCGGACGGCGCACGGTTCGTCGTGAACAGCATCGTGTCGGGAACCGGCCTGCTCACCGCGCGCTACGCCGGCGAGGACGGCGACGGCTCGCGCGCACTGCAGGCGCACATGAAACGCTGGCTCGCGCGCTGTGCGAACGGCGCCGCCGCGACCGAAGTGTCGCTCGCCGGCGACTGCAACGACTTGCAAGCGCACCCACGGCTCACCGAGCGCGTGCTGCCGTGGACCGGCGACTTCGTGCGCCCGGAGCACGCGGGCGTCGACCGCATCGGCGACCTGCTGGTGACGTACGACCGCGAGCGCTTCGCGCTGCGCGTCACCGGGCTCGACGGCCGCGAGCGCGCGCTGTCGTACCTCGGCGCGGTGTATCTGAACGCCGCGTACGGCGCGGAGTATCTGCTGATGGTGCTCGGCCAGCCGTACGTCGCGTCGCTGCCCGAGGAGTGGACGGTCGACGAGCGGTGGGACGACGTCACGCCGTTCGAGCGCGTGGACGACGGCGGCATCGTGTTCCGCCGCGCGACGTGGCTGGTGCGCGGGGAGTATCTGCGCTCGTGGTTCGCGCGCGGCGACGTGCACGACCTCGTGCACATCCGCCGCGAGTGCGAGCGCTACGCGATTCCGCCGCGCTTCTTCGCAAAGGCGGTCGTGGCGGGCGCACGCCGCCGGCTCGACGCGCCGCTGGACGCGAAGAAACCGCAGTGGATCGACACCGAGAACCCGCTGTGCTTGGCGCTGCTGCGCCGCCTGCTCGACGTCTCGCCGTGGATCGAGATCGCCGAGATGCTCCCCGAAGGTGACAGCATGCCCGCCGGCGCCTCCGGCGCGCGGCACGCGTGCGAGATCCAATTCGAAATCACCGTGTGAAAGGCTCCGCCATGAGTTCCAACGTCGCCCAACCGTCCCCGTTCGCGCGCATCGCGACGACCTACTCGACCATCGCCGACATCGCCGTCGCACCGAAAAGCGGCGCCGGCGACAAAGCGTTCAGCGGCTCGATCGTCGTCGCGCTGCTGACGCTCGTCGCCCTGGCGTATCTCGGGACGGTGCTCGAGCACCCGGTGACCGAGAAAGTGATCCACATGGCGATTCTCAAACAGCTGCACGACCACTCGACGGGAAGCGGCGAGAACGCGGCCGCGATGGGCGAGCGGCTCACGGCGGTGTACACGCGCATCGTGCCGATCGTCGGGTTGGTGATGCTGCTCGTGCAGCAGTTCGTGGGCGCGGGCCTGATGTCGCTCGCGGTACTGATGCTCAACGGGCGCGCGAACTACCGCAAGATGCTCTACATCTTCGCGCACACGAGCGTGCTCACGGTCGGGCTCGCGCAGCTCGGCGCCGGAATCATCCACGCGCTGCAAGGGCCGGCCGCGTACGACACGTCGCTCTCGATGATGCTCAGCATCCCCAGCGCCGCGTGGCTCGTGAACACCTCGCCGCAAGCGCAGGTGATCGCGGCCGCGATCAACCCGTTCACGCTGTGGCAGGTCGCGATCCTCGCGCTGTGGCTCGCGCACGCCGCGCGGTTGCCGGTCGCGCGCGCGCTCGTCGCCGCGTGCGTGCCGCTCGTGCTGTTCACGGCGCTCGCCGCGATGTACGCGAACGGGTCGTGACGACGCTCGCCGCGCCGCCGCCGCTCGCGCGCACCCGGCCGCAGCCGCGCACCGACACGCGCGCGACGCTGGGGCGCACGGGGCTCGAGGCGTGCCGCATCGGACTCGGCGGCGGCAGCGGCCTGCCCGCGGACGACATCGAGTACGCGATCGCGCGCGGCGTCAACTATCTGTTCGTGTCGTCCGACTTTCACGCGCTGATGTACCACCCGATGTGGCGCGTGCTGCAGCGGTACGGGCGCGGCAGCCGGCGCGAGGAGCTGATCGTCGTCGGCTGCTCGTACATCAACGATCCGGAGAAGCTCGCGGGCATTCTGGCCGACCAGCTGATGTCGTGGGGCCTCGATTACGTCGACGTGTTCCAGTGGGGCTGGGTGACGCCGCGCAACGACGCCGATCTGCTGATGCGGGCCGCGGACGCGGGCTTGCGCGACGGCGCGGTGGCGGGCGCGGTTGCCGAACAGCTCGGCGTCGCAGCGGAGGTCGCGCGCGAGCTGCGCCGCCGCGGCTACGCGCGCCATCTCGCCATCTCGACGCACGACCGGGCCATCGCGCGCGCGATGATCGATCACCCGCACGCGGACATCCTGATGCTGCGCTACAACCTCGCGCACCGCGGCGCGGAGGACGAGGTGTTCGCGCACGTGCCGCAAGGCGCGCAGCGGCCCGGCATCGTGGCGTTCAACGCGGCGCACGATGCGCGCGGCCTGCTGTCGATTCCGCCCGCGGGGCTGCCGCCGGGCCGCTACGTGCCGGACGTCGGCGACCTGTACCGTTACTGCCTCGACCGTCCGGAGGTCGACGTCGTCCTGACCGGACCGGAGAACCGCGCGCAGCTCGACATCGCGCTCGACGCGCTCGCGCGGCCGGCGCTCGACGAGCACAAACGCATCTACCTGGAGAAATACGGCGACCTGCACGCGGGCCGCTCGCGCGTGCGGTAGCGCCGCTAGCGCGTGTAGCGCGCGATGATGGGCCCGAGGTGCGGATACGCCGCGGTCAGCATCGAGCGCGTGGTGAGCTGGAACTCGGCGAACTCGAATCCGGGTGCGACATCGCACCCGACGAGCGCGTAGCCGTCCGGCGCATCGACGTGCGCGGCGAAGTGCGTGCCCGAGACGATCGTCGTCTGCAGCACGTCATCGGCGCCCAGCACGCGCGACTCGTACTGCCCGCTGGGCGCGATCATCTCGATGGTGACGGGATCGCCGCGGTAGAAGTGCCATGTCTCGTCCGACCAGAGGTGGTGGAACGCGGAGAACGCCTGCGCGGTGAGCAGAAAATAGATCGATGTCGTTGCGCTGCGCACGGCGCCGCGGGACGTCGTGACGCGCTCGGCGCTGCGATACGTCTCGCGAAACCAGCCGCCTTCGGGATGCGGCTGCAAACGGTACGCGGCGATGAGCCGCTGCGCTTCGGGATGCACGCACGAGCCTTCGCCGCAGACGTCCCGGTACCGCCGCGGCCCGGAGATTGGCCCTGGCGGCTGCGCGCCCGCGCGCGTAGAATGGAACGCGCAATGACGCGCTGGACGACGGCCGCTCTCGCGGCGCTCACCTGGCAGTGCTGCGTCACCGCCGGCACGCCCCCGGCATACGGCGCCACGCCGGCGTCGAGCGCGCTCGTGGACGCGATGCAGCGGTTCGAGGCGGCGAAGCCGCGCATCTATGCAGAGCTGGGTCCCGAAGTCGCGCTCTATTTCCGCCGCCGGCTGTTCGACGATCTCGAAGCTTTGAACATGCCGCCGCCGGAAGGCTACGCGCCGATCGATTGGGCCGACACGGTCGCGAACGTAGCGAAGCTCGACGTCGAAGCCGTCGACCAGCTCGTCAGCGGAGCGCCCGCGCCGCTGCGCGCGACGCCGGGCCTGCACGAGATGTTCGTCATGTCGCGCGTGGACGGCACATGGCAGCTCGTTGCAGTGTACGTTCCGCCGAACGCGAAGGCGCATCGCGCGCTGCTCGCCGTGGTGCTGCACGGCAATCCGCAAACGGAGTCGGAGCTGCTCGGCCAGCCGTTCCTGCGCCGGCTGGCGGACCGCACCGGCACCATCGTCGTGGTGCCGTTCGGCCGCGGGTTGTACGACTACGCGGAACCCGCCGCAACGGACGTGTACGATCTCTTGGGCGACGTGCAAACCGCGTTCGACGCCGACCGCGGCCGCACGTATCTCGCCGGCTACTCGATGGGCGGCTTCAGCGTGTTCATGATCGGCCCGCGCGGCGGCTACAAATGGGCCGGCGTGCTGTGCATCTCGGGCGCAATCCTGAACAGCGGCGTGCGCCCGGTTTCGATCGCGTGGCACGAGATGCGCCTGTACGTCGTAACGGGCACGAACGACACGAGCATCCCGACGCGCTACAGCGAGCAAACCGCAGGCTATCTGGCAGGCATCGGCCTTCCGGTGAGCTTCTATCGAGAACCGCACGGCACGCACGCGCTGCGCACGCTGACGCCGTCGCTGGAGCGAGCCTGGGACGATATGCACGCGGGCCTAACACGCCCGGAAACCGTTCCAATAGCACGCAACGGCTGCGCACTCCCAGCCGGAGCGCCCGCCGCCGTAATGAAGCCCTGAGCGAAAGGCTCGACGAACGTTCGTCCGCCTGC
>JAXDMB010000348.1:0-4613 GCA_034666325.1 Vulcanimicrobiota bacterium | reverse complement strand
TCAACGCGCACGACTACATGCCGATCACGGGCAAGATTCACCAGCCGCCGTCCTCACACCAGATCTGGGACGCGCCGGGCGCCGCGTTCATCCTGTTCGCGCCGCGCATGTTCGACTACCATCCGCTCGCCGTGCCGGCGCCGTACAACCATTCGTCGGTCGACTGCGACGAGATCATCTACTACGCATCGGGCAACTTCATGTCGCGCCGCGGCATCGAGACCAAGTCCGTAACGCTCCATGCCGCCGGCGCGCCGCACGGCCCGCAGCCGGGCGCGGTCGAAGCGTCGCTCGGAAAAGCGTCCACCGACGAGCTCGCGGTCGCGATCGACGCGTACGGCCCGTTGCGCGTCGCCGAAACCGTGAGCGGCGTCGAAGACGCGGCGTATTTCAAGAGCTGGGTGGCGCAACCGGCCGGCACGTAGGCGATTGCAATCACCAACACGGCTGCGCGCGGCGCTGCTCGGCGCCGTCCTCATCGCGGCCCTCGGCGGAGCGTCGCCCGCCGCGCATGCGGACGACGCGGCGGCACTCGTGCGCGCGGTCGCCGGCGCTCATGCCGCGGCCGCGCGAGGCGTCGTCGCGTTCGACGTCACGACGCGAACGCAGATTCGCGGTGGCCCGTACCACCGCGACGACTTGGAGAAGGCCGCGTACGTCACGATCGACGGCCAGGCGTCGCGCAAACGCGTGCTGCAGCTCACGGAAGGCGGGCGTGCCGCGACCGCCGACGGGCTCGAGCGCGCGAGCGCAAAACCGGACGGGCCGCTGAGCCGGTTCGGGATGCGCCTTCCGTACGCAACCGAGTCCGTGGACGCGTACGCGTTCGATGCGCCGCGCGCGGAAGGCGGCGGGACGACGATCGCGTTTCGCACGAACGTTCGCGACGAAGCCCACGGCGACGGAACGATGCTTCTCGACGCGGACCGGCGGCCGGTGCGGGTGGTGTTCCATCCCGCGAAGCTGCCGGAGCACGTCTCGGACGCGACGGTTACGGTGGAGTTCGGGACGGTGGGGACGGCACGCTGGGACGTCACCCGGATAACGCGCGCGTTCTCGGGCCGGCTCGGAATCATCCGCGGCCGCGTCGACTCCACCAGCACCTATGACGCATACCGCAGCTTCGCCACGCCGGAGCAGGGAAACGCGGCGATCGACCGCGAGTAGCCGTGCTCTTGCGCGACGGTTCGCGTGCCGAGGCGTGCGCTACCGCGGAGAGCGCTCGCCGGATCTGAACCGCGGCGGCGGAACCGTGCCGACTCAGAACCGCGCCGGAAGATCCGAGCCGGTGCGGCCGGCCGCGAGTGCAAATCGCTCGACGATCTCATAGCGAGCGCCGGCCGGTGCCGTGAACGACTCGTAGAGCGTCAGCGCCTCGATCCGCAGCGGCGCGGTATGCGGCGGCTCGACATGCGGCAGCGGCGTGCGTCCGTCGGAGCGCGCCAGCGTGACGTGCGCATCGGTGCGCGCGTCGAGCTCGAACCCCAGCGCCGCGAGCGCGCCGCGAACCGCACCGCACATCGCCGTAAACGCCGGGACGGGTGAGGCTGAACCGACCCACGCGACACGCGGTTTTCGCTCGCTGGAGAATGCGCCCACGGTATCCAGCGGCACCTCGACCGGCTCGATGCGCGGCGCTACCGCGCGCAGTGCGGCGATGATCTCCGCAACGCGCTCATCATCAACGCCGCCAAGAAATGCCACGGTGAGATGATAGTTCTCCGGCGGCACCCACTTGCCGAACCAGGGCTTCGCGCGCAACCGCTCGGCGACGCTCGCGCACGCGGCGCGAGCGGTGTCGTCGAGATCTGCCGCAACGAACAGCCGCCTGCGTTTGCGCAACTCCCGGGCTTCGCCGTCCACGGCGCCTAGCGCAACAGCTTGTCGAGCCGGATCGGCAGATCGCGCACGCGTATTCCGGTCGCATGGTGCACCGCGTTCGCGATCGCGGCCGCCGTGCCGGTGATCCCCACCTCGCCGATGCCCTTCGCTCCCATCGGGTTCACGTGCGGATCGTCTTCCTCGATCCAGTGCGCTTCGACACCGAGCGTGTCGGCGTTCGTCGCGATGTGGTACTCCGCGAAGTCGTGGTTCGCGAAGTGACCGTAACGCGGATCGAGGATCGTCTCCTCGTGCAGCGCCATCGACAAGCCCATCGTCATGCCGCCGATCAGCTGCGAGCGCCCGGTCTTCGCGTTGATGACGCGCCCGACGGCGAACACGCCGAGCAGCCGCGGCACGCGCACCTCGCCGGTGTCGGCGTCCACGCGCACTTCGGCGAACTGCGCGCCGAACGCGTGCATCGAATAGTGCTCGGCCTCGGGATTCTGGCCGACGTCGCCGTGCGCTTCCAGGCCGTCCGCGGGCACGACGCCGCCGTAATCGTCGTGCAGGCGCGCGCGCAGCTTCTGCGCGGCGTCGCAGATTGCCGAGCCCCACGAGGAGATCCCCATGGAGCCCCCGGCGCCCGGCGCTTTCGGCAACGCCGAGTCGCCGATCTCCAGGTGCACGTGCTCGAGCGGAACGTCGAGCGCGTCGGCCGCGATCTGCGTGAGCGCGGTCCACGTGCCGGTGCCGATGTCGGACGCGTCGATCAGCACAGTGTAGCTGCCGTCGCGGTCCACGCGAATGAGCGCCTGCGACGGCCGTCGCCGCGTGGGATACGTCGACGCGGCGACGCCGGTGCCGACGAACCATTGCCCTTCGCGGCGGGCGCGCGGCTGCGCATCGCGGCCGTCCCAGCCGAAGCGCCGCGCGCCTTCACGCAGACACTGCACGAGGCCGCGGCTGCTGAACGGGTGCTTCGTGTCCGGATCGATCTCCGGCTCGTTGCGCACCCGGAACTCCACCGGGTCGAGCCCGCACGCGATCGCCATCTCGTCCATCGCGCACTCCAGCGCATACATGCCCGGGCATTCGCCCGGCGCGCGAAAGATCGTGGGGGTCGGCACGTCGAGCCGCGCGAGGCGGTGCGACGTGCTGCGGTTCGGCGCCGCGTACATCATGCGCGTCGCTACGGCCGTCTGCTCGGCGAACTCCTCGATCGTGGACGTCTGCTCCACGACGTCGTGCGCGATCGCCGTCAGCTTGCCGCCGGCGTTGGCGGCGAGCCGGATGCGCTGGATCGTCGGCGTGCGGTAGCCGACCAGCGAGAACATCTGCTGGCGCGTGAGCATCGTCTTCACGGGCCGGCCGGCGGCTTTCGCGGCCATCACCGTGACGATCACGTGCGGGTGCGTGAACGCCTTGGAACCGAAACCGCCGCCGACGTACGGTGAGATCACGCGCACGCGCTCCGGCGGCAGCTCGAACGCCTTCGCGACGTCGTCGCGGATGTTGTGCGGACCCTGGTTCGAGTCGTGCAGCGTGACGCCGTCGTCGTTCCACTCCGCGATCGTGGAGTGCATTTCGAGCGGGTTGTTGTGCTCGTACGGCGTGGTGTACGTGCAGTCGATCTTCGCCGCGGCCGACGCGAACGCGGACTCGACGTCGCCTTCGCTCGTGTCGGTTTCCGCGCCGGCGTTGACTTTCTCGGGCTTGTAGAGATCGGGCCGGTCGGCGCGCAATTCCACGTCGTGCGCGTGCTCTTCGTATCGCACGGCGATGAGCCCGACGGCGTACCGCGCGATCTCGAGCGACTGCGCGACGACCGCGGCGACGATCTGGCCGTGGAACGCCACCGCGTCGGTCTGGAGCACGCGCAGCGCCTCGTCGTCCGGCGTCGGAACGCGCGGCGCGTTCTCGTGCGTGAGCACCGCGAGCACGCCGTCCAGCGCGCGCGCCGCGCCGGCGTCGATGGACGCCACGCGCCCCTTGGCGATCGTGCTCTGCACGAGCCCGACATAGCCCGCGTCTTTCGCCGGAAACTCGAACGCGTACGGTGCGGCGCCGGTGACTTTGAGCGGTCCGTCGATGCGGTCGAGCGGCGCGCCGATCGCGCGTGCGGCGATCATCGCGCGCTCTCCGCGAGATCCAGCAGCGTTCGCACGACGACGTTGCGCAACAGCGGTATCTTGAACGCGTTCTCGCTCAGCGGCGCCGCGTCGGCGAGCTCCGCCTCGGCCGCGCGCCGAAACGTTTCTTCGGTCGCGGGCGCGCCGCGCAGCACGGCCTCGGCGCGCACGGCGCGCCACGGCTTGTGCGCCACACCGCCGAACGCGAGCCGGGCATCGCGCACCACGCCGTCCGCGACGTCGAGCGCGGCCGCGACCGACACGAGCGCGAACGCGTACGACGCGCGGTCGCGCACCTTGCGGTACTTTGACCGGGCCGCGAACGCCAGCGGCGGCAGTTCGACTGCCGTGATGAGCTCGCCGTGCGCGAGCACGGTGTCGCGTTGCGGCTCGTCGCCGGGCAGCCGGTGAAACTCCGCGAGCGGAATCGCGCGCTCGCCGTCCGGCCCGTGCACGCGCACCACGGCATCCAGCGCGACGAGCGCGACCGCCATGTCGGACGGATGCGTCGCCACGCACGCCTCGGACGCGCCGAGAATCGCGAGGCTGCGGTTGTAGCCGTCGCGCGCGGAGCAGCCCGTCCCGGGCGCGCGCTTGTTGCACGGCTTCGTGACGTCCTGGAAATACACGCAGCGCGTTCGCTGCAGCAGGTTGCCGCCG
>JAXDMB010000347.1:0-6245 GCA_034666325.1 Vulcanimicrobiota bacterium | reverse complement strand
CCAGATGCTTGTCGAGCATCTGCTTGATCGTGTTCTCGGGCACGAAGCCGACGATCCGGTCGACGGCCTGGCCGCCCTTGAACAGGATCAAGCACGGGATGCCGGAGATGCCGTAGGTGCCGGAGATCGACGGGTTCTCATCGGTGTTCAGCTTGACGAAGCTCACGCGGTCGCCGAGCTGGCCGGCGATCTTTTCCACGACGGGAGAAAGCATGCGGCACGGGCCGCACCACGGCGCCCAAAAATCGACCAGGACGGGTTTGTCGGCCCCGAGCACCTTGGTCGGAAAGGTGCTCTCGGTGACGTCGGGCAGTGCGCTCATGATTGTGGGTTCATTCCTCCGAGCATTCGGACCCTGCGGCGGAAGCGACGGTTTCGGCCCCAAGCCCGTCGAAGGCCCGGCCGTGCGCCCGCTCCCCGATACAGTCATCCGCGCCGTCATCGCCGTTCTCGCCACCGCCGTCGGACTCACCGCTCTGCCCGCCTCGGCCGCGCCGCGCAGCACCGTGCCGGTGAGCGTGCTCGTCGTCGCGGACGTCGGGGAAAGCGCGCAGCACACGATGCCGGCCGCCCTGTGGCGCAAGCTGGTGGCCGAATACGCCGGCCCGCGCCGGGTGATCGCCGAGGACGGCACCGCGCTGCCCGATGCGGCGCGGTGCCGCAGCGCGCACGCGCAATACGCGGTGTTCGCGACGTTCGACCGCGCGATGCGCTTGCCGGGAATGCAGCAAGACATCGGCCGCGCGTACGGGATCGCTCGCTTCACCGTGCTGGACTGCATCAGCGGTACCGTGTCCCCGACGAAGACCGTGCGCGTGGAAAGCGACCCGCTCACCGACGCCGACCGCGCTGCGGACGGCACGAACGCGGAGCGAACGTGGGATCACGCCGTCCGCCGAACGCTGGCGAGCCACCCGCTCGTCCTCGCCCCCGCCGCTGCCGCCGCCTCGCCCGCTCCTGCGCCGGCTGACGCCATTGCCGCGCCCACCGCCCTGGGCACGCCGCGCGCTATTCGCATCACGCGCGTCAGCGGCTCCGTCGTGTACCTCGAGAGCGGCGGCGGCTTCGCGGTGAACCAAGTGCTGCTCGACGTCGCCGACCGGAGCGCCAAACCGCACGCCCCGATCGAGCTGATGGTCGTCGACGTGAACCGCACGTACATTGAAGCGAACGTCGTCGGTAAAGGCAGCCCGCAAGTCGGCGACTACGTCGAAGCGGCTCCCGCCGCGGCGAAATAAACGCCGAAGCCGGAGATTACTCCCCGGCTTCGTGATGCGCTTTACGACCGGTCGGGCTTACGCCTTCGGCGGCTCCTCGCCCGTGATGTCGGCGACTCGTTTCGACTGCTGGCCGAGGTTCGCTATTGCGATCACTTCGTCGCCTTCCGCGAGGCGCTGTAAACGCACGCCCTTGGTGGAGCGGCCCGCGCGGCGAATCTGGCTGACCGGGATGCGGATCACCTGGTTGCCGCTCGTGATCATCAAGAGCTCGTCCGCGGGATCAACCAAGATCTGGTCGATCACGTAGCCGATCTCTTTCTCCTTGGCGAACGCCTTCACGCCTTTGCCGCCGCGCGAGATGTGGCGGTATTCGTCGATCGGCGTGCGCTTGCCGAACGCTTTGGACGTGACGATGAGGACCTCGTTGCGGTCGTCCTCCATCACGTCCATCGCGACGATCTCGTCGCCCTTGGCGAGCGTCATCGCCTTCACGCCGCGCGCCGGGCGGCCCATCGGGCGCACGTCGCGCTCGTTGAAGTGGATCGCCATCCCGTCGTGCGTCGCGAGGATGATGTCGCGCTCGCCGTTGCTCAAATCGACCGCGAGCAGCTCGTCGCCTTCGTCGAGCCCGATCGCGATGAGCCCGTTGCGGCGCACGTTCTCGAAGTCGCCGAGCTTCGTCTTCTTGATGATGCCGCGGCGCGTCACCATCACCAGATACTCTTCGGTGTCGAACGCGCGCACCGGGAACAGCGCGGTGACGATCTCGCCCGGCGGCAGCTGCAGCAGGTTGACCAGCGCCGTGCCGCGCGCCTGGCGCGTGGAGTCGGGGATCTCGTACGCGCGCAGACGGAACGCACGGCCCTTGTTCGTGAAGAACAAGACGTACTGGTGCGTCGTCGCGACGAAGAAGTTGCGGACGACGTCTTCTTTTTTGAGGTTGGAGATCCCGATCACGCCGCGCCCGCCGCGGTTCTGCGCCCGGAACGTATCGACCGACACGCGCTTGATGTAGCCGCCGACCGTCGCGGTGACGACCACTTCGGTGTCGGCGATGATGTCCTCGATCGACAGCTCGCCTTCGAGCGCCTCGACGGGCGTGCGGCGCGGATCACCGAGCCGCTTCTTGACGTCGGCTGTCTCGTCGCGCACCACGGACAGAATGCGCGCCGGCTTGCTGATGAGGTCCTCGAGATCGGCCACGACCGCGCGGAGCTCGCTGTACTCGTTCTCGATCTTCTGCCGCTCGAGGCCGACCAGCGTGCGCAGACGCATGTCGACGATCGCCGCAGCCTGCGTGGTATCGAGCGTGAAGTCGTCGGCGACGCCCGCGCCGGCCATGCGGCGGAACGCGTCGGACAGCACGAACGGCTCTGCGATGAGGCGCCCGCGCGCCGTCTCGACGGTGTCGCTCTCGCGAATGATCGTGATCACGCGGTCGATGTTGTCGAGCGCGATGAGGAACCCGAGCAGCAGGTGCGCGCGCTCGCGCGCCTTGTTGAGCTCGTACTGCGAGCGCCGCAGCACGACGTTGCGGCGGTGGTCGATGAAGTGCCCGAGGATGCCGCGCAGGTTGAGCACTTGCGGCTCGAGCGGCTGCGTTGCGCCGGTGGTGTGCTCCATCTTGTCGCCGCGGCGCACCGGCACGAGCGCGAGCATGTTGAACGCGAAGCTCGACTGGAGCGGCGTCTGTTTGTAGAGCTGGTTCAGCACCACTTGCGGCGTCGCGTTGCGCGCGAGCTCGACCACGATGCGCATGCCCTTGCGGTTCGACTCGTCGTCGAGCCGCTGGATGCCGACGATGCGCTTCTCCTGGTACGCCTCGACGATCGCCTCGACGACGCGCGTGGTCGACACCTGGTACGGAATCTCGCTGATGACGATCTTGAAACGGCCGCGCTCTTCGACGATCTCCGCTTTACCGCGCAGCGCCACCGAACCGCGGCCCGTCTTGTACGCCTGGCGGATCGCTTCTTTGCCCATCAGGATTCCGCCGGTGGGGAAGTCGGGGCCCTGCACGATGTCGCACAGCGCGTTGTCGATCTCGTCGTCCGTCAAATTCGCGCCGCTGGTCTGGTTCTCGATCAAGTACGCGATCGCGTCGCAGATCTCACCGACGTTGTGCGGCGGAATGTTCGTCGCCATGCCGACCGCGATGCCCGAGCTGCCGTTGACGAGCAGCTGCGGCAAACGCGCGGGCAGCACCACCGGCTCTTCGGTCTGGTTGTCGAAGTTGGGAATGAAGTCGACGGTGTCTTTGTCGATGTCCGCCAGCATGTCGAGCGCGGGGCGCGCGAGACGCGATTCCGTGTACCGGTACGCGGCGGGCGGATCGGGCGCGGGCGAACCGAAGTTGCCGTGGCCGTCCACCAGCGGATAGCGCAGCGTGAAGTCCTGCGCCATGCGCACGAGCGCGTCGTACACCGAGCTGTCACCGTGCGGGTGATAGCTCTTGAGCACCTCGCCGATGACGCCGGCGGACTTGCGGTGCTGCTTGGACGGGTCGAGACCCATCTCGCGCATCGCGTAGAGAATCCGCCGCTGCACCGGCTTGAGGCCGTCGCGCACGTCGGGAAGCGCCCGCGAAGCGATGACCGACATGGCATAGGAGAGGTAGCTCTCCCGCATCTCGTCTTCGACGGCGATCGCGGACATCCGAGAGTCGTTGTTCACTGGTTCTTTCTATGGTTCGAACGTTGGGTCGGGGTCGAGGCGCTCCGCGAGGTCGGCCGCGCCGGTCGCGACGGCTTCCCGGGCGAGCGCGGCGCGCTCGCGCAGCGCGACGAGGTGCGCGTCGAGGCGCGCATCGATCTCCGCCAGATGCTCGGCGGCCGAAGGGTCGTTCACCGGGCCGCTGGATCGCGCTGTTTGAAGAGCTTGCCGACCAGAAATCCGACGATTCCGCCCGCGATCGCTCCGACGAGCGCGATGACCAGAAGCCGGCTGCCGAGCCCCTCGCCGACGTGCTCGAGCGAGAAGAAGCGGAAGCTCAGGATCGAGGCCTCGAACGCCGCGGCGATCACGGAACAAACGGCCCCGGCGATGATTCCGACGAGGACGTCACTCATGCGCAGAAGCACCTTACGCTATTCTGAGCACAACGGATTTCGTCCTCGACGACCTCGCCGCATTCGAGGCGAAAGCCCGCGATTTCGCCCGCTCACTGCACCCGGGTGACGTGGTGGCCCTGCGCGGGCCGCTCGGCGCCGGCAAGACGACCTTCGTGCGCGCCGTGGTCGCGGCGCTCCACGGAACCGACCAGGCGGTGAGCAGCCCGACCTTCGTGTTCCGCCAGCGCTATGACGCCGCGGACGCCGGGCGCCCACCGATCGAGCACGTCGACCTCTACCGCATCGAAGACCCGAACGCCGAGATGCCCGACCTGGCGCTGGACGACGCCTTCGCACCCGACCGGATCGCGCTGATCGAATGGCCCGAGCGCGCGGAAGACTGGCTCCCGCCGAACCGCATCGAGGTCGCGATCGACGGCAGCGGCGACGGCCCGAGGACTTTGCGCATCACCCGGCCTCTCCGGGGCGGCGCCGCCGGCCCGGCGGGCGGCGCTTCCGGACCTATGGGCGGCGCTGCACAGCTGCCATGAAGATTCTCGCCCTTGACGCGGCGCTCGGCGGTTTCTCCGCGGCCCTGGACGACGGCATGCGCCTTCATGTCGCTGCGACGGGACGCCAGGACGCCCTCGAGGCCGGGCTCGCGCGGATCGAAGAGCTGCTCGGTGAGGCAGGCCTGCGGCTGCGCGACCTCGACCGGATCGCCGTCGGCTTGGGGCCGGGGTCGTTCACCGGGGTGCGGATCGCGGTGGCCTACGCGAAGTCGCTGGCGTACGGCAGCGGCGTGCCGCTGGTCGGCATTTCCTCGTACGACGCGCTCGAGCCGGACGGCGCGCCGCTGCCGGTGCTGACGGTCGTGCGCGGCCGGCGCGGCGTGATTTGCGCCCGCTTGCGCTCGGACGCGGGTGCCGAAACCGCCTGCGGCGCGACGGCCGGCGTACTCGATCGGTTGTTGTCCGGGACGCCGGGCATCGTGCATGCGGCCGGGAACACGGAGGACGTGATCTCGGAGATCGCCGAACGCGGCTGGACCGTGCGAGCGCTCCCGCCGCGGGCCGACGTCCCTGCAGCCGCCATCGCCCAGCTCGCCCGAACCCGGGCCCCGAGCCCAACCCCGCACGCCCTCGCCCCAGACTACGGCGAAGCCCCCGCGGTAACGCAGCCGAGAACACGATGACGACACCACACACGTCGTTGCGAGCCCCCTCGGGGAATCCCGACCGTCGTACCAGGCTCGCGGGCTCGCGCTGCCCGGGGGCCCCACGCCGTCGGCGTGGGGGGCGCGCAGCCGGGGGCGGAGCGCCGTCAAAATGAAGGCGGAGCTCTTTCCCGCCGGGTCGGGGGCGCCGCGCGGGATGACGATCGAGCCGATGACGCAGGGCGATCTCGCCGCCGTGCTGCGCATCGAAGGTTTGTCGTTCACCACGTCGTGGCCGGCGAACGCGTTCTCGAACGAGATCCGCGACAACAAGCTCGCGCACTATTTCATCGGGCGGCTCGACGCGCACGTGGTCGCGTACGGCGGCATCTGGGTGATCCTCGAAGACTCGCACGTCACGACGATCGCGGTGCATCCCGACTACCGCGGGCTCAAGCTCGGCGAGGAGATGCTCCTGAAGCTTCTCGACGAGGCGATCGCCAAGGGCGCGTCGTGGATCACGCTCGAGGTGCGCGAGTCGAACGACGTCGCACAAAAATTGTACCGCAAGTACGGCTTCACCACGGTGTCGACGCGGCGCGGCTACTACAGCGACAACGGCGAGAACGCGCTCGTGATGTGGGCCGGCAATCTGAAGGGCGAGCTGTACGGCGCGCGTTTGCGCGCGCTGCGCGCCGCGCTCGAAGCCGAGATCGCGCACCGTGCGCCGCCGGGTTCCGGGCGCGCTTGGTGATCGCACCGCCGGTCGCCGATCCGCTTCACCGCCCGCTCGCCGCGCTCGTGCGCTCGTACGGCGCG
>JAXDMB010000346.1:0-4141 GCA_034666325.1 Vulcanimicrobiota bacterium | reverse complement strand
GCGCTTCGTTCTCGAGTATACGGTCACGCCGACGACCGTTTCAGCGCCATCGTGCGCACGTTCCGCAAGCTTCGAATCCGGCGGCGCCGATGCCGTTGGGTGGCTGCAATGTCACGCTTTCATCGGCGAGTCGCGCATGTCGTTGCGCGTCGTCGTGCGCGTGCTCGATGCGAGCGGCGCGGCGGTGCTCGCGCAGCGCGAGCAGTACGTCACCTTGCGCCTGTTCGGCGAGCCGCCTTATAGCGCCGTGACGGGCCGCAAGGACGCGAGCGCGAGCGATCCGTCGAGCTCGGACGCGCTCGCGCCCCCGGCACACGAAGGCGACGTCGCCGGCGACACGCTCAGCGGCAGCACTGACGGCAACACGCTCAGCGGCGTTTCGGCCTCACCGATGCCGAGCGCGTGGCCCGCGGGCGGCACGCTGATCCACGTCCGCTACGAATGTCACGACGGCGCAGGCTCGTGCGCGAACGCATCGCCCCCGGATCCCGACGCCGATCTTCGCACCGGAACGCACTGGACGAACGGAAACCGTCCGCCGCCGTGATGCGCTCGGCAGCCGTTCAGCAGTGCTCCGCGCGATCGCTGCCTTCGCGCGTCAGCGGTGTTCCGCTGAGTCGCGGCGTGCTGCCGAGTCGCGGCGTTCCGCCCATGCGGCGTTCAGGAACGCCGTTCGGTTCAGCTCTCCGTGGCGGCCGCATGGGACGAGGTCGCACATGCCCGAGATCTCGCGCGCCGCGCAGCCGCAGCGCCACACGTGATCCTCGCAGTTCGGCAGACCGCTGCCCATATAGCGAAAGGTCCGCGCCGGCGCGCCTAACGTCGACCGCAACACGTCAAAAGAGTGCTGGTGTAGAAGCACCGGACCAGTTTCCTCCTCGATGAGCAACGGCTCAGCTGCCGACACCCGTGCGAGCGCGTCCCCAGCGTACGGCAACGGCGTCACGGTGGCAAGCGACCGCATGGATTTCTTACGGAACGTAAATGCGCGTTGACGCGTCAACGCGGACCGCGCATGCACGACGTCAGTACCGCTGGTTCCAGCGGCGGCGGCGCGACTCGACCGGTTTCGGTCCGCGATGCGGATACAGCGAGAGCGTCGAGAGCGACGCGCCGCAGAAAAAACCGACGAGATCCGCGGTGAGCTCGTACGCGCTTTGCGGCGTCGGCTGCGTCATGCCGCGCAGCACCACCGTGTCGCGCTGCACGAGCACCACCGAGACGCCGCCGGCGTTGCGGTCGATGCACGCGGTCGCGTTGCCGCGATGCAGCACGAACCGGCCGTCGTCGCTGCGCACGGTGCGGAGGTGCGGCATGAGCGCGTCCATCGATTCGCGGATGCGCAGCGTGTACGCGTCGAACTCCAGCCACTGTGCGACGTCGTCGTCGCCGTGGCGGGCGGATCGCGGTGCGAGCGCACGGTGGTCCAAAGCCAAGTCGATCCGTCCTCGAAATACGAAGCAGCCGAACCCGTCGCACCCATTCCGGGCTTGTATCGTAAGCGAGCGAGCGTGCCATTGCAAGCATTTCGCGACGCCTAACACAAACAGTGCGCGCGCTTAACGAGCGCGCAACAAAACCGCGTTTAGGTGAGGAGCGGCGTGAGAAACGACGCGAGCGCCGCGTCGACGGCTTCCGGCTCTTCCTCGTGCGGCAGCAAGCCGCTGTGTGCGAACGTCTCGAGCCGCGCGCCGCGCGCGAGGCGCACGAACTCGTCCGCGTTGGCGAGCGGGTTGGTCGCGGGCGCCTTTTCGCCCCACAGCACCTGCAGCGACACGTCGAGGAACGGCAGGTCGCGCGCGACGTCGCAGTCGAGCGCGCCGCCGGCGAACGCCGCGGGGACGTACCGCGCGCCGGGCTGGTGCGTCACGGCGTAGTAGTGGTCGACGATCTCGGGTGTGCAGTGCGACGCGTCGCCGTAGACGCGGCGCTCGAGGAACCAGCGGATCGACGCCCGCGAAGCGAGCGCGTTGAGGGCCGCTTCACCGACGAGCGGCGCGCGCAGCAGCGCCGTGACCGCGGCGCCGCGTCCGCTCGGGCCGTGGTCCAGCGTTCCGCCGAGCCCCGTCGGGCAGATCGCGGCGAGCCGCGCGATGCGGTCGCTGACGCGCGTCGCCGCGCGGATCGCGAACGCCGCGCCGAGCGACGACGCGACGATCGCAGCCGGTTCCGGCCCGAAGACGTCGAGCGCGTCGACGATCTGCTCCACGAACAGCTCCGCGGCGTACGCGGTCTTCGGCCGGTCCGACAACCCACAGCCGAGCAGGTCGAACGCCACGACGCGGTTCCGCCGCGCGAGCAGCGGGAAGAGCTTGCGGAACTCGTACGACGACGCCCCGGCGTAGATGCCGTGAACGAGGATGACGAGCGGTCCGGCGCCCGCCTCGGTGGCGAAGATCTCGTGCCCGCGCCAGGTCCACGGACGGCGCGCGCCGCCGAGCGCGTTCGTCGGAAGCGGCGCATTGCCAAGGGCGCGATTCGTCGCGGCGATCGCGCCGGTGACGCCGGCGCCGGCGAGGAACGGTCGAACGAGTTTCTTCACGATGGCCTGCGGTGGAAACGGCGGAAGTGCTCGCTTCGTTGCGACTGTAAGCGTGACGAACCGAGCAAAGCCGCGCCTTTCCTACCGTACCCACAAGGACCGCACCGGGCCCTCGTCGCAACGGCCGCTCGTGGTCGTCCGCGTCCTCGGCGCCCTTGCTCTGCTTGTGGCGCTGAGTGTCCCCCTTCAAGCGGCGCCGTGCAGCGGCGTCCCGGTGGGGCGTGCCGTCTTCCTCAAATCGGGCGACATCGATCCGGACGTGTTCGTGTGGGACGCCAAGCAGCGCGTCGTCGACTACTCGCACGGTACGTGGCGCGACAGCAGCGAGGTGATGGTGCACACCATGCTCGCGAAGCCCGGCACGCACGCGGTGGTGGTCCAGTGCTTTCCCGGCGCCGTCCATAAGGAAGGCAACGATCCGCGCGACCTGATCGGCATCCGGTTGACCACCGGCCCCAACAAAGGACGATACGGCTGGGTCACGTCGGACGACGTGCACGAGCTCGTTCGCCATTTGTCCAACACCGCGCGGCGTTAGTTCGTCATCGCGGCCTGCGACGTTCGTCGCGTTGCGCCGCGAGTCCGACGTTTTGTCGAGCGCGACCGCGAAAACGTTTGTCAAATCCCCAATGGCGAGCGTGCGCGCGGCACCTAAAATGGACGCGTGGACAAAATCAGCGCCGGCGACACAGCCTGGGTATTAGCCTCAGCGGCCCTCGTCATGTTGATGACGCCGGGGCTTGGTTTTTTCTACGGGGGACTCGTCCGCCGTAAGAACGTCCTCTCGACGGTGATGCACAGTTTCTTCATCCTGTGCTTGATCAGCGTGCAGTGGGTGCTGTGGGGGTACTCGCTCGCGTTCGGCCCGGACTGGAAGGGGCTGGGCATCATCGGCGACTTGTCGTGGCTCGGATTGAACGGCGTCGGGCTCGCACCCAACAAAGATTACGCCGCGACGATCCCCCACCAAGCGTACATGATCTTCCAGATGATGTTCGCCGTGATCACGCCCGCGCTGATCAGCGGCGCGTTCGCCGAGCGCAAGCGGTTCAAAGCGTTCGTGCTGTTCAGCTTGCTGTGGGCGACGTTCGTGTACGACCCGCTCGCGCACTGGGTGTGGGGACACGGCGGATGGCTCGGTAAGCTGGGCGCGCTCGATTTCGCCGGCGGTACCGTCGTCCATATCTCGTCGGGCGTCTCGGCGCTCGTCGCGGCATGGGTGCTCGGCAAGCGCATCACGCACAAGACCGGTGAGGACGTCGAGCCGCACGACATTCCGATGGTCGTGCTCGGGTGCTCGCTGCTGTGGTTCGGCTGGTTCGGTTTCAACGCCGGCAGCGCGCTCGCGGCGAACGGCCTTGCGACCAGCGCGTTTCTGAACACCAACACGGCGGCCGCGATGGCGGCGCTGACGTGGCTCACGATCTCGTGGGCGCACAAAGGCCAGCCCAGCGTCGTCGGCGCGACGGCCGGCGCCGTTGCGGGACTCGTCGCCATCACGCCCGCCGCAGGCTACGTGACGCCGGGCGCATCCATCCTCATCGGCTTGGTCGTCGCGCTCGTGTGCTACGGCGCCGTGATGCTCCGCGACAAGATGGC
>JAXDMB010000345.1:0-10878 GCA_034666325.1 Vulcanimicrobiota bacterium | reverse complement strand
CGGTCCAGGAACCAGCGGTCGTGGCTGATCACCATCACACTGCCCGCAAATTCGAGCAAGGCGTCTTCAAGCGCGCGCAAGGTTTCCACGTCAAGGTCGTTGGAAGGTTCGTCGAGCAGCAACACATTGCCGCCCGCGATCAGCGTCTTGGCCAGATGAAGCCGTCCGCGCTCACCGCCCGACAGCGTGCCCACGCGCTTCTGCTGATCGCCGCCTTTGAAATTGAACCGCCCGAGATACGCGCGCGACGGCATCTCGAACCGCCCGATCATCAGCAGATCGCGTCCGCCGCTCACGTCGTCGAACACGGTCTTCGTGTCGTCGAGCGCTTCGCGCGTCTGGTCGACCACCGCGAGCTTCACCGTCGAGCCGATCGAAATCTCACCGACATCCGGCTGTTCCTTGCCGGTGATCATGCGGAACAGCGTCGACTTGCCCGCGCCGTTGGGTCCGATGATGCCGACGATCGCGCCCGCCGGAATGCGGAAGTTGACGTCGTCCATCAGCAGCCGGTCGCCGTACGCCTTGCGCACGCCGGTGAACTCGATCACTTGATCGCCGAGGCGCTCCGCGACCGGGATGAAGATCTCTTGCGTCTCGTTGCGGCGCTGGTACTCGTAGCTGGAGAGCTCTTCGAACCGCGCGATGCGGCTCTTGCTCTTCGTCTGCTGCCCCTTCGTTCCGGAGCGCACCCACGCGAGCTCGCGCTTGAGCGCCTTTTGGCGCGCGGACTCGGTCGACTCTTCCTGCGCGAGGCGCTCCTGCTTCTGATCGAGCCACGAGCTGTAGTTGCCCTTCCACGGAATTCCGCGCCCGCGATCCAGCTCGAGGATCCACTCGGCGGCGTTGTCGAGGAAATACCGGTCGTGCGTCACCGCGACGACCGTGCCGGGGAAGCGCTGCAGAAACTGCTCGAGCCATTCGACGCTCTCCGCGTCCAAATGGTTCGTCGGCTCGTCGAGCAGCAGCATGTCGGGCTTGGACAGCAGCAGCCGGCACAGCGCGACGCGGCGCTTCTCACCGCCGGACAGCGGCCCGATCTTCGCGTCCCACGGCGGCAAGCGCAACGCGTCGGCCGCGATCTCGAGCTGCTGCTCCAGATCGTCGCCGCCTTGCGAGAACAGCACGGCTTCGAGCTTCGCCTGCTCTTCGGCGAGCTTGTCGAAGTCGGCGTCGGGCTCGCCGTACGCCGCGTAGATCTCGTCCAGCCGCTTGCGCGCCGCGGTGAGCTCGCTCAGCCCTTCCTCGACCGTTTCGCGCACCGTCTTGTCGGCGTCGAGCTGCGGCTCTTGGCGCAAGTAACCGATCGTGATCCCCGGCATCGGCGTCGCGTCACCTTCGATGTCGGTGTCGAGACCGGCCATGATGCGCAGCACGGTGGATTTCCCGGCGCCGTTGAGGCCGAGCACGCCGATCTTCGCACCCGGCAAGAAGCTGAGCGAAATGTCCTTGAGAATCTGCCGGTTGGGCGGCACCTTCTTGCCGACCCGAAACATGGAATAGACGTACTGAGCCACGATTCCCGGCTTCGCAAGAGTTACCCGCGGCTCCCTCGCGAATGCGAGCAGCGTGAAATTGCACGCTCACTCGCTTGCTGCCGCGCTGCTGGCCGCCGCAGCGTTCCTTCACGCCGTGCCCGCCGATGCGATGACGATGACCGTGTCGGGCGATCAGCTGCTCATGAGCGGGCGTATCGTCGCGGACGATGCCGCGCGCTTCAACGCGCTCCTTGATGCCAACCCGAGCGTCACGACCGTCGTGTTGTACGACTCGCCCGGCGGCGCGGCGGCGGCGAACGACGCGATCGCGGCGAGCATCGAAACGCATCGCCTGGATACCGTGGTCGCCGGATTCTGCGTCTCCGCCTGCGCGATGATCTTCCTGAGCGGAACGCAGCGGTCGTTCGGCGATCTCGAACCCATTGAAACGGTCTCGCTCGGCTTCCACGGAAATTACGTTCGCGGACAGCTCGGGAGCGAGCGCCGCCTTCACGCGTTGCGCGAGCGCGTCCTCGCTCGGACGAATCGCAAGATAGATGCGCAACTCGTCGATCGATGGCTGCACCTGGAGGATGACCGCAGCTCGGTGCGATTCCGCTTTCCGGGAGGCGGGGCGCCGAGCGTGTTCTTCTGCGCGATCGGACGCTTCCCGAACGCCGGGAACTACGGGAGCTGCGAAGCGATTGCCGGCACCGATGCGCTGTCGGCCGGCATCATCACTTCAACGAGGATCGTCCACGTCGTGAAGAGCGTCTCCCGCGCACTACCGGCCCGGTAACCCGGGCAGCAAGCCTCGGCTCGCCGAACCGCGCCGTACGGCCTGCGTGAACGTGTTGAAACCCGCGATCCAGAGCGTATCGCATCGCGCGGGACGGCGCGTGTCGACCACCAGCACTTGAATGCCGCGTTCCGGTACGAGCGGCAGGTTCGACGACGCGTACACGCCGGAGAATCCCGGCCTGGGCGAGGGTACGTAGGACGGCGCGGACGAGCCCGCGTTCTGGATCGTCGTCCCGGTCTCGTACTCCGACGGGTTCGTCTGCTGCGAATGTATGAACCCGAACTGCACCGCTAGGAAGTTTCCGGGCGATCTGCCGTTGCGGAACGTCAGGTACACCGTGTTCGCATAGCTGCTCAGCTGCGCGTTATTGTTCGGATAGAGCAGGTCGACGTCGTTGAGCGACACGCAGCCGGCCGGCAGCGGCGTCCGCGTGGGGTCCGGTGGTGAGTCCGTCGGCGAATCCGTCGGCGCGTCGGTTGGGAACTCGAAGGGCGTGTCGATCGGCGTGGGAGTGTAATCGCACGTGTCGGTGTCCGGATCGCACGTACCGCCGGCGCCGCCGCACGCGGTGACGGCGGACGCGGCCGCCAACGACAACAGCACTGCGAAGAAAGCGCGACGCATTCGTCCACCTCGCTCCTGAGACGCTCGTATCTGCATCTCACGGTAGCGAGCGAATCTGGCGCGCCGCTCAGGCGGTCATGGCATTTCGCTGAGCGAACGCGCCGCGCCCGTTTAGACCTTTACCGTGCGTGCCGCCTTGTCCACGAACGTGTTGTCGAACAGCTTCGCCGGATCGACTTTCGGCGCCGCGCCGAGGAAATAGCCGTTCGTCTCCATCACCGCGCGCACGGCTTCAATCGACATCTCGCCGTGCTGCGTGTACGCCGGGCGCGAGTGGCTGTACGACGCCGCCCAGTTGTCCTGCGGCGTTCCGCCGCGGAACTCGTCCGACAGTGCGGCGGCGATCTGCGCCGACGAGTGCGTCGCCATGTACTTGTGCGCGCGCACCAGCGCGTTGACGATCTTCTGCGTGCGCTCCGGGTTCTTCTGGATCACCTCGGCGCGCGTGAGGGCTCCGGTGAAGCAGTACTCGCGAAAACCGAGCGCACGGCGCGTTTCCGCGGACGTGTACAGGCCCATCCACTGCACGCCGCGGCCCGTCTTGATCAGCGTCGTCGCGTACGGGTCGTTGCCGTACGTCGCGTCGACTTGATTGCCGGTGAGCGCGGAGATCATGGTCGAGCCGCCGCCGACGCCCACGATCTTGATGTCGTCCTTGCCCATGCCGGCACGGTGCGCGATCCAGAGCGCCAGCACGTGCGTCGCCGAACCGATCGACGTGACGCCGATCGTCTTGCCCTTGAAGTCCGTGAACGTCTTGTACCTGTCGCGGTCGCCGGGCCGCACCAGCAGCGCGATCCCCGGCTGGTTCATGAAGTCCGCGATCATCACCAGCGACTTGCCGCGTTCGGCAGCGGCGATCGCATGGTCGATGGCGTTGCCGCTGTAGTCGCACGTGCCCGAGGCCAGCGCGGTCGCGGCCTCGCTGCCGCCCTTGGTGTAGGTGATCTCCACGTCCAAGCCCTCGGCGTCGAAATAGCCGAGCGCCTTCGCGACGTCCCACGGAAGATACACGAGCGCGTGCTCGGAGCCGACCACGACCGGAACCTTCTCCTTCGGCCCGGCGGCGATCACGATCGTCGGAACGCCGAAGACGGTGGAGGCTCCGGCGGCGGCGATGCCGCCGATCAATGTACGGCGCGAGATGTCGGACAGACAGGTCTCCCTATTAAAGCTCGACGGGCTTCCAGACGAGCACGCGCCGCTGGACCCAGCGGATGAACGTATCGACGAACGTGACCAGAACCATCAATATGGCGAGGCCGCCGAAAACCCCGCTCGTGTTGAGCTGCGCCTCGGAATACTGGATGCGGTAGCCGACGCCGGCGCTGGCCCCGAAGTACTCGGCGACCACGGCGCCGATCAGCGCGAAGCCCACCGCCGAGCGCAGCGATGCGAAGATCCACGTCAGCGCCGACGGCACGAGCACGTGGCGCACCACGTCCATCCGCTTCGCGCCCATCACGCGCACGTTCGCGACCAGCGTCGGATCGACGTCCTTGATCCCCGCATAGGTCGCGAAGAACACGACGAACAGCACGAGCACCACCGCGCTGACGACTTTCGAGAGCAGCGAGAACCCGAACCACAAGATGAACAGCGGCACCAGCGTCACGCGCGGAATCGAGTTGAGCAGCACCAGCAGCGGCTCGAACACCGCGCCGAGAAACCGGTTCGACGCGAGCACGATGCCGAGCACGATCCCGACGATGCCGCCGATGATCAAGCCGAGAACCGTCTCCCACATCGTGATCAGGACGTCTTTGACGATGTAGCCCTGGTGCCACCAGTTGCCGATCGTCGCGCCGATCTGCGAGGGCGAGGAGAAAAAGAACGAGTCGATCTTGCCGGCGCGCACGCCGAGCTCCCAGCCGGCGAGGAACGCGACCGCCAGCGCGACCTGCGTCGCCGTGACGAGCCAGCGGTTAACCGGCCGCGTTCGCTCGCGCATAGCTCTCCAGCACCTCGTCGCGCAAATCGTTCCACATCTTCGAGTACAGCTCGGTGAACCGCGGATCGAGCCGCACGTTCTCGATGTCGCGCGGCCGCGCCAGCGTCACGTCGTACCGCGCCTTCACACGCGCCGGTCCCGCCGTCATCACGACCACTTCGTCGGCGAGCGCGATCGCTTCTTCCAGATCGTGCGTCACGAAGATAACCGTCTTGCCGGAGCCCTGCCAAAGGCCGAGCAGTTCCGCCTCCATCAGGTTGCGCGTCTGGACGTCGAGCGCCGAGAACGGCTCGTCCATCAGGAGGATCTGCGGGTCGTACACGAGCGTCTGCGCGAGCGAGACGCGCTTGCGCATCCCGCCCGAGAGCTGGTGCGGATAGGACGCCTCGAAACCGCGCAGCCCCACGCGCCCGATCCACTCCGCCGCCCGCGCGTTCGCCTCGCTGCCGCGCACGCCGCGCAGCTGCAGCGGCAGGAGCACGTTGTCGCGCACGGACTTCCACGGCAGCAGCGCGTCGCGCTGGAACAAAAATCCCGCACTGTCCGTAATGCCGTCAACCGGCCGGCCGCGGACGCTCACCGTCCCGGCAGTCGGAGCGTCGAGCCCGGCGATCAGCGACAACGTCGTCGACTTGCCACAGCCGGACGGCCCCACGAGCGCGACGAAGCGCTGCGGCTCGATGTCGAGCTCGACGTCGCGCAAAGCGGTGTACCCCGACTCGAACGTCTTGGTGACGCCGCGCAGTGAGATGACCGCCGCTATGACGCACCTCCGATCCCGAGCTCGTGAAGCACCGCCGCGGTGTCCGCGCCGACCGAGCGCGCCGCGTGCGTCAGCACGGTCGGGTGCGCTCGAAACCGCAGCACCGGCGCGGTGGTGGCGACGCGGTTCCCCGCATCGTCGTCGATATGCCGCACCGCGCCCCGCGCGCGTATCTGTTCGTCCTCGACGATCTCGGCGACGGAGTACACCGGCCCGGACGGCACCTGCGCTTCGGCGAGGATGCGGGCAGCGTCCGCGACGTCGAGCGTGCGCGTCCACTCCCCGATCAGCGCGTCGATCTCCGCGCCGTGCTCGGTGCGTTCCCGGTTGCCACGATAGCGCGGATCGTCGGCGAGCTCCGGGCGCCCGATCGCGGCGACGAACCGCCGCCACAACGAATTGGCGTTCGCCCCGATCGCGATGTACTTCCCGTCGCGCGTCGGATAGATGTTCGACGGTGCAACGGCGTTGTGCATGTTTCCGCTGCGCTCGCGCACGATCCCGAGCGCGTCGAACTCGGGCAGCATTCCCTGTGTCAGCGCGAACGACGACTCGAGCAGCGAGACGTCCACGTAATCGCCGACGCCGTCGCGCTCCCGAGCGAGTAGCGCGGCCTGAATGCCGACGACGCAGTACAATGCGGCGAGCTCGTCGGCGAGCGACACGCCGATGCGCACCGGCGGCTGGTCGGGATAGCCGGTGATGTACCGCAGCCCGCTCATCGACTCGGCGATGTTGCCGAAGCCGACGCGGTCGCGGTACGGCCCGTCCTGCCCGTAGCCGCTGATCGACGCATACACGATGCGCGGATTCTCTTCGCGGAGCCTGTCGTAACCGAGCCCCCACGCATCGAGCCGCCCGGGCCGGAAGTTCTCGAGCAGCACGTCACACCGCAGCGCGATCTCCCGCACGGTCCGGCGGTCGGCCGCGTCATGCAGGTCGAACTTCACGAAACGCTTGTTGCGGTTGTGCGACTTGAACCACCACGACGTCCCGTCGGCCGCGGGCGGCCCCCACGTCCGAAGTCCGTCACCCTCATCGCTCTCGACCTTGAGCACGTCGGCGCCGAGATCGGCCAAGAGCCGCCCGGCCGCAGGCCCCGCCACGGACGACCCGAGCTCCAAAACACGAATGCCGTCAAGCGGCGGCCGGTACGAGGTCACGCCGCGCGAGCTTCTCGAACGTACGGACCCATGCCCCTTCTCCTGTCATCTGCGTCCCGGACGGTCGACGCGGTGATGCTCGAAGCCCGTGCCTCCGGGTTTGCCAAGCGCTCCATCAAGAACGAGGCGAAGCTCGCCGCCATCGACCTCGCGATCCGTTGCATCGACCTCACCACGCTCGAAGGCCGCGACTCGCCCGGCCGCGTCCGCTCCCTGTGCGCGAAGGCCGCGTACCCGGCGCCGGGTGCGCCCCGCGTCGCGGCGGTCTGCGTCTATCCGAATCTGGTCGCGGTGGCGAAGGAAGCGCTCCAAGGCACCGGCGTGAAGGTCGCGTCGGTCGCGACGGCATTCCCCAGCGGGCTCTCGTCGCTGGACGTGAAGCTCCGCGACACCGAAGCGGCCCTGGAATCAGGCGCGGACGAGATCGACATGGTGATCGACCGCGGGGCGTTCCTCGCCGGCGACGAGCAGCACGTCTTCGACGAGATCGTGGCGGTGAAAAAACTCTGCGGCCCGGTCCACCTCAAAGCGATCCTCGAAACGGGCGAGCTCGGCTCGTACGACGCGACGCGCCGCGCGAGCGACCTCGCGCTCGAAGCGGGCGCCGACGTGATCAAGACCTCGACCGGCAAGATCGGCACGTCCGCAACGCTCGCGACGGCGCTCGTGATGTCGGAAGCGATCCGCGACTTCGAACGCCGGACGGGCGAACGCCGCGGCCTCAAAGTCGCGGGCGGCGTCCGCAACACCAAAGCCGCGATCGCGTACTTGGTCCTCCTCGACGAAACGCTCGGCGACCCATGGCTCGATCCGGATCTGTTCCGCATCGGCGCAAGCGCACTGCTCGACGACCTGCTGATGCAGCGCGAAAAGCTCGCCACGGGCCGCTACGGCTCCCTGGACTACATCGCCAAGGACTGACCGGCTCGCGCCGCGGTGAAGCCGCCCGCCCCGTGAACGCCGTGCCGGGGACGCGACGGCGAGCATCGAACTCAAGGCGCGATGGCCCTCGCCTATGCTCCCTCCATCGAGACCACGCCGGTTCGGATCGCTCCGCAGTACGGCCACTTCATCGGCGGGGAGTGGGTGCCGTCCTCGAGCGGGCAGACGTTCGCGACCGTCAACCCCGCGACGGAGGACGAGCTCGCGCAGGTCGCCGCCGGGACCGCCGAGGACGTCGACCGCGCCGTAGCCGCCGCCCGTACGGCGTACGAAAAGCACTGGCGCCCGATGCGCCCGGCCGATCGCGCCAAGTACGTCTACCGGATCGCGCGCGCCATCACCGAGCGCTCCCGCGAGCTCGCCGTGCTCGAGACCATGGACGGCGGCAAGCCGATCAAGGAGTCCCGCGACTTCGACGTCGTGCAGGCCGCCGCGCACTTCTTCTACTACGCCGGCTGGGCCGACAAGCTGCGCTATGCCCTCCATGGCGTCACGGACCCGGCGCCCGTTGGGGTCGTCGGGTCGATCATCCCCTGGAACTTCCCGCTGCTGATGGCGGCCTGGAAGATCGCGCCCGCGATCGCCTGCGGCAACACGATCGTGCTCAAACCCGCCGAAACGACGCCGCTCACCGCGCTGCTGCTGGCCGAGATTTGCGAAGAAGCCGGCCTGCCGCCCGGCGTCGTCAACGTCGTCACGGGCGACGGCCGCACCGGCGCCGCGCTCGTCGCGCACCCGGACGTGAACAAGATCGCGTTCACGGGCTCCACCGAGGTCGGCAAGATCATCCAGAAAACGGTCGCCGGCACGCGCAAGCACATGACGCTGGAGCTCGGCGGAAAAGCCGCGAACATCGTGTTCGCCGACGCCCCGCTCGACCAGGCCGTCGAGGGCGTCGTCAACGGCATCTACTTCAACCAGGGCCATGTGTGCTGCGCCGGCTCGCGCCTGCTGGTGCAAGAATCGGTCCACGACGAGGTCGTCGAACGGCTGAAGGCGCGCATCGAGACGCTGCGCCTGGGCAACCCGCTGGACAAGAACACCGACATCGGGGCGATCAACTCGTCCGCGCAGCACGCGAAGATCGCCGAGCTCCTGGAGAGCGGCGTGGCCGAAGGCGCCGTGCTGCACCAGCAATCGTGCGCGCTCCCGGAGCGCGGGTACTTTCACCGCGCGTCGTTCTTCACGGGCGTCTCGCAGTCGCACCGCATCGCGCGCGAGGAGATCTTCGGGCCGGTGCTTTCCATCATGACCTTTCGCACCGCCGACGAGGCGATCGAGAAGGCCAACAACACGCCCTACGGTCTGTCCGCCGGCGTGTGGACCGACAAGGGCGCGAAGTCGATGTACGTCGCACAGCGGCTGCAAGCCGGCGTCGTGTGGTGCTCGACGTTCAACCAATTCGATCCCAGCTCGCCGTTTGGCGGGTATCGTGAATCCGGATTCGGTCGCGAGGGCGGCGTCGCCGGGTTGCGCCCTTACCTGACGATCTAGCAATAACTCGCCACGATTCGCTCGACCGGTTTCCTGTGGGAACGCCACAGGTTCGGTCGAAAAGACTTATGTTGGACCTTTGGCAACGCTTCGCTGACGGGTGGCACGACGCGCTTTTGGCCTTCGACCGAGAGCTTCGCCTCGTCGCGCTCAATGCTCCGGCCGCGGCGCTGTTCGAGTCGACGCCCGCGGCGCTCGCCGGTAAGCGGTTGCGTGAGGTCGCGCCGAAAGCCGCGGGGGTCCTCGAGCCACTGGTGGCGCGCGCGTTCGAGGAGCGCAACGTCTTCGCGAGCGAGCTGTATCCGTTGGACGCGGACGAGCCGTACAGCGCGATCACGCACCGTGTGACAGGCGACGAGGCCGCCGTCGCGCTGACGCTCCACCGCGAGCGCGACGGAAACTGGCCCACCGACCGCGGCTGGGCGCACCGCGAGCTCGCGTTCGCGAACCGGCTGCTGCAGGCGTACACCGACAACACGTCGCTCGCATTCGTTCGCTGGGATCATCGCGCGCGCGTCGTCGAATGGTCGCCGCGCGCGGCGACGATCTTCGGCTGGACCTTCGAGGAAGCGCGCGGCCGCACGATGGAGGAGCTGGGTCTCGTCCATCCGGCGGACGCCGCCGCGGTCGGCGAGATCGCGCGGGCGATGGGCAGCGACGGTACGATGAACGTCTCCGAAAACCGCAACATCGCGAGCGACGGGCGGATCGTCCACTGCCGCTGGTTCAACTCGTCGATCCCGACCGACGGGTCGTTTCAGGTCGTGTCGCTCGTGGACGACGTGACGGACCTCGTTCGCACGCGCGCGATGGCCGTCGAGAACGAGCAGCGTTTCCGCTCGCTCTTCACCAACGCCGCCGACGGCATGCTGCTCACCGATCCGGAAGGAACGGTGACGCACGCGAACGCGGCGGCGCAGCGGATGCTCGGCATTCCGGCGTCGATGCTCGCCGGCCGCGCGTACGGCGATCTCATCGCCGAGGAAAGCGCGTGGATCGGCCGCACGTCGTTCAGCCGCGTCCTGCAAGGCGAGACGGTCAGCGAGTCGCTGCGCATGCGCCGCGGCGACGGCAGCACGTTCCCCGTGACGGCGTCCACCGCGCCGGTGCGCGTCGGCGAGCGCATCGTCGGCGTCGTCACGACGGCCAAGGACATGAGCGCGTTCGTCGACGCGACCGCGTCGCTCGAAGCGAGCGAAGAGCGCTTCCGCTCGCTGTTCGACTACAGCCCCGACGCGATGCTCGCGCTCTCGCTGGAGGGCGTCGTGACGCGCGCGAACGCCGCGGCCGCACGCGACCACGGCTACACCATCGAAGACCTCATCGGCCGGCGCGGGGTCGATCTGCTCGCACCGGCCGACGCGCGCGCGGCGATGGACGTGTTCCGCCGGGCGACGCACGGCCACGCGGCGACGACGGAGGTGACGCTGCTGCGCGCCGACGGATCGACGCTTCCCGTGCTGGCAACGCTGATTCCGATCGTCTTTCGCGGGACGATCTCCGGCGTGCACCTGCTCGCGCGCGACCTCACGGCGATTCGCCGCGCGGAGCAGGAAGTCGCGGCGCAGAGCGACCGGCTGCGCGAGCTCTACCTCGTCGCGGCCGCGGCGAACGCAACCGCCGAGAACCTCATCGCGTCCACGATCGACGCCGGATGCCGT
>JAXDMB010000344.1:0-5843 GCA_034666325.1 Vulcanimicrobiota bacterium | reverse complement strand
GGTGGGCTCGCCGGGCGGCACCGTCGCGGGAAGGCGCAGTGCGGCCGGCATCGGTTTGCTGCGGTCGTTCGGGCACGGGTCGGGCATGCGCGTCGGAACCGGAACGGCCGCGGCCGGCGAAGCGTTGCGCGTCGCCTGCACGCCGAAGAGAACGGCGCCGAGCATGACGATGAGTCCGAGGATCGCCGAACGCACGAAGCCACCCCTTCCGTGTAGGAACTCGCGAACGAGCCTCTGACCGCTTGCGACGGCGAACGCGTCGCCCCCTGGCGGCGCGCCGCAGCGGCTACGTCCGAGCGGCTACTTCGGAAAGAGAACGCGCGTCGTGCCGGAGCGGTCGACGTCGTCCACGCGCGCGTAGCTGCGGCCGATGAAGTCCATGCTCGGGTTCGTCACGCCGAACCACATGCGCTCGTTCTTGAAGTGGTGCCAGAGGTGGTACTTCTTGATCCAGCGCCCGAACGGCGTCTTCGGAACGAACGGGATGTGCGCGACGTAGTGCACCCACTCGTACCACAGCAGGCCCAGCACGCTGCCGAGCAGCAGCGCGGTGCTGGTGCTCCAGTCGCGCGTCACCGCGAGGTAGATCGCGAGCGTGAGCGCCGCTACCGGGATCACGAACCACACGGGCAGGAACAGCAGGCCGAGCTCGGCCGGGTTCACGTGGTGATCGTAGTGCAGGCGGTGCTGCAGCTTCAGCAGGAACGCGTTCTTCTGCGGCGCGGCGTGCAGCATGAAGCGGTGCGTGGTGTATTCGGACACGAAGAACACGAGCGCGCCGATCGCGACCGCGATGAGGCTCGCCGGCGCGAACGCGAGCGCATGCATCGCGAAGAGCACGATCAGCGCGATCGCGATGACGAGCAGCACGGTGTTGCTGCCGTGGCGCCAAAAGCTCGCGACGACGGTCATCAGCGGTCCTCCTCGGGGCGCCGCCGCGGCAGCGCGTACCACGCTTCGTCGCACGCGCGCCGGTCCGCGTCGTCGAGCTGGATCTCCAGCGCGCGCACCGAGTCGCGCAACTGCTCCGCGCGGCTCGCGCCGACGATCGCCGCGGTGACGCCGGGCTGGTCGAGCACCCAGCGCAGCGCGACGTGCGTGATCGATTTGCCGCGCGACGCGACGTCCGCGGCGAGCCGCTCGACGACGTCGAGCGTCGCGTCCTGCCAGTACCGCTGCTGGTAGAGCGGCGCCGCCGTGCCCAGCGTGAAGCGCGTGCCCTCGCGCGGCGCCTCGCCGCGTTTGTACTTGCCGGTGAGCATCCCGCCGGCGAGCGGGTTGAACACCACCGCGCCGACGCCGTTCGCCTGCGCCGCGGGCAGCAGCTCGCTCTCGATCTGCCGGAACAAGAGGTTGTAGCGCGGCTGCACTGCATCGAACCGCATCGTGCGCTCGCGATCGGCCGTCCACAGCGCCGACATCATCTGCCACGCGGCGATGTTGCTGCAGCCGGCGTAGCGGATCTTCCCCGCACGGCGGAGGTCGTCGAACGCGGACAGCGTCTCGTCCACCGGGGTCTCGGGATCCCAGCGGTGGATGTAATAGAGGTCGATGTAGTCGGTCTTCAGCCGCTGCAGCGATTTGTCGCACGCGTCGATCACGTGGCGCCGTGAGTTGCCGATGTCGTTCGGCCCGGGCCCGACCTTGTTGTAGACCTTGGTCGCGACGACGAACCGGTCGCGCTTGCCGGCGAGCCAGTCGCCGACGATCTCCTCGGTGCGCCCGACGGTCTCGAGCGTCCCGCCCACCGGATAGACGTCCGCGACGTCGATGAAGTCGATTCCGGCTTCGTGCGCGACATCCATGATCGCGAATGCTTCGTCGCGCTCGGTCTGCAGACCGAACGTCATCGTGCCGAGGCAAATCTCGGATATCTTCAGGCCGGTACGGCCGAGGCGGACGGTGCGCATCGCCGTCAGGTTCCCGAGCCCACGGCGCCGGACCCGCGCCGGATCTGTTCGAGCGAGCGCGGCCCCGGGAGGTGGGTACACCGTGGCGTGACGTCGCGATGGAGAAACGCCGTGCCTGGAGCCGCTCGAGTCGCTTACGGTTTTTGTGCGGCCGCAGCCGTAATGCTGTCGTCCTGCAGCGGAGGCTCTAGCAGCGCTGTGGCACCGGTTCCCGCAGCGACGGCGATCCCCGACTTTCCCGGCGCCGGTCCCGGCCAGCCGACGACCGCGCCGGGCCAGTCGCCGCGTCCGGCGACGCCGACTCCAAGTGCGAGTGCTAGCCCGAGCCCGACTCCGCGCCCCGGCGCGACGCCCACTGCGACGCCGACGCCCGCGCCGGGCGCGACGCCCGTGCCGACACCGACCGCCACGTCGGCGCCCGTGGTCACCGTCACGCCGTCCGCGACCGTCGTGCGGCTCGCGAGCTATCGCGTCACGCCGCAGAAGATATTCGTCGCCGGGATCTCGGCGGGCGGGTTCTTCGGCGTGCAGATGCACGTCGCGCATTCGAGCGTCTTTGCGGGCGCGGCGATCTATGCGGGCGGCGTGTATCATTGCGCGCAGGACAGCGTCGAGCTCGCGCTCGTGGAGTGCGGCGGCGAGACCGTCGCGGGGCAGGCGCTCTACCAGAGCACGCTCGCGCAGTCGCAAGCGTATCTCGACCAGCAGTCGGCCGCCGGCACGATCGACCCCGCGGCGCGCCTGCAGGGACAGCCGGTGTATCTGTGGTCGGGCGCGCGCGATTCCGTCGTCAACCCGAAAGAGATGGCGGACTTGAGCAGCGAGTATCAGCACTACGGCGCGCGCGTCACGTTCGACAGCGCGTTCGCCGCCGAGCACGGCTGGGAGTCGCCCGACGGCGAGCTGCCGTGCGGCACCGTCGCGAGCCCGTACATGATCGCGTGCACGCAAAACGGCCGGACGTATGATTCCGAGCAGACGTGGCTCACGCTTTTCCTCGGCAGTCTGAGCGCGCGCAACGGCGGCACGCTGCGCGGCAGCCTCATGCGCTTCGACCAGACCGAGTTCGGCGCGAGCGCCTCGAACTCGATGGATACGAACGGCACGGTGTTCGTGCCGCAACCGTGCGCCGCCGGCGCCGCGTGCAGCTTCGTCGTCGTGTTTCACGGCTGCCATCAAGGCCATTCGGAGATCGGCGACCGTTTCGTGACGGAGAGCGGCATCGACGAATGGGCCGACACGAACAACCTGATCGTGCTGTATCCGTACGCGGTACCGGCTCCGGGACCGGCACCGTACAACCCCAACGGCTGCTGGGACTGGTGGGGCTACGACGATCCGAGCTATTCGCTCAAGAGCGGCACGCAAATGAGCATCGTGTACCGCATGGTGCAGCGCGTAACCGGCAGCCCGTGATCTGAGCCGGGCCGTCGCGAAGGGGTAGCCTGATTGGCTATTTTGCGCTACAATCGAGCGCCCGGAGGTGTGGTATGAGGCGCACGTTCCTTTGGTGGTTCGTCGGGATGTTCGTCGCGGGCATCGCGCTGCGCATGTTGCCTTTCATCCTCGATCCGCATCATGCGGGCGCTTCGGCGGCGGCAGCCGTGCCGCCGGACTTCTGGCGCGCGTTCGCGGAGCACCTCGCCGAAGGGCTTGGCGACGCGTTGATCATCGCCGCGGTCCTCGGCTTCGCGGTCGAGCGGTACACGCAGCTTCGTCTCGCAACCGATGTCGGTCAGATGATCGCCGAGCGCGTTTACGGATACCATCTTCCCGAGGAGATCCGCAAACGGCTCAAAGAGTTCAACGACTTCGATTTCATCGTGCGTGACGTCGTCTGGCACGTCGAGATTCGGCCGGCCGCGCAGGGTAACGGGATGATTCACTGCCGCTGGTCGCGCAATTACGAGGTGCAGAACGCGAAGCCGTACAAGCAGCGCTTCCACTTCGAGACGGCGACGAAGGTGCAGCAGATCGGAAGCTCTGACGACTCGCGGATCGAGGAAGTCGCGCACTACGTGAACAGACGGCTCGCGTACCACCATCAGCACGGCAAACGCGGCTACGTGGACGGATACGGTGAAGACGGCTACGGCCGGAAGTGGCGCGACAAAAAAGGCGTCGTCCTGCCGCCGTGCAACGCCAATCCGCGCGACATACACACCTTCTGCAGCGTTTCGAGCGTCACGATCGAAGACGGCGAGCTGCGCGAGATGGGAATCGTCTATCCAACCAGCGGCGTGTGCGTACTGATCGACATACCCGAGGAGTACGAGGTTTCGTCGTCGATGAATCTCGACCGCGTGCCGCAAACGCATCCCGTCGGCCGTCCCGCGACGCTGCAGTGGGACTCGCCGAATGCGTACCTTCCCGGGCACCGTTTCTGGATCCGCGTGCGCAGTAAACGACACGGCGGCAGTAACGGGACTGCGGTGGTACAAGCGCCCGCGGAAGCGGTGGCGTCCGACGGAGCGGTGACGCCTGCGGTTTGAACCCGGCCGGTCAGACCTCGGCGGCGATGGGGGTCGGGCCGCGCCGCGCTTCCGGCAGCAGCGCGTTTGCGACGCGCAGCGGGTCGTAGTCCGACACGTCCACGATCTCGCCGTCGTCGCCTGCTCGGCGCGCGGCGCGCAGCGCTTCGATCGCTTCGGGGAGGGCGAACTGTTCGCCGACGTAGCCCGACACGAAGCGGCCGCCGCGGATCTCGCCGCGGGCTTCCATGCGGCGCAGGGCGCGCAGCAGCTCGCGCCACGGCGGGGCGAGCGTTTCCCGCGCGACCATGTCGCGGAACACCACGCCCCAGCGTTCGAGCAGGCGGCGTGCGAACGCGTCCGCGTCGATGCGTTCCGTGGCGGATCCGAGCAGCGTCCAGCGGCCGCTCGACGAGCGCGGGCGCGCGCGCAGGCCTTTTTCGCCCAGGCGGCGCTTCGAGTCGATCAGCGAGCGCAGCGCGTCGAAACCGTCCGCCGTGACGAGGCCCGCGGCGACGAGCTGCCAGAGTGCTTCTTCCACTTCGCTCGGCAGGCGCTTCGTGCCGCGGACGATGTCGGTGAAGAACGGTGCGCCCCGGCGGCCGATCTCTTCGAGCACTTCGCGTGCGGCGTGCGACAGCGCGGCGTTCTCTTCACCGTCGCGGGCGACGATCAGCGACTTGCCGTCCTCGCGCTTGAACAGCGAGATCGGCGCGAGCTTGGTGGGGCGGATGCGGCGTTTGCGCTCGGCGTCTTCATCCTGCGTGAGCGCGGGGTGGGGCGAGAGGCGGCCCCACATCACTTCGCCGGAGTAGCAGAGCTGGTCGAGGTACTCGCGCTTGTAGCGCGCGACGCGTGCCGGCAAGATCGACGCTTCCCACGCCGCGGCGGGGATCTCGTAGCCTTCGAGCTGCTTGATGATCTGCAGCGTGCCGTCGATACCGTGCAGGCGCGACGCCGGCGTGACGTGCTGCCAGCGGTAGAGAAAGCGCACGTATTCCACCGTGCTGACCGGCTCGATCTCGCGGCGCAGCGTGCCGAGCGTGAGACGGTGGATGCGCGCGAGGACGCGGCGGTTGCACCACTCGTCCACGCCGAAACCGCGAAACTGCCCACGCAGCACTTGCCCTTCGGCTTCGAGGCCGAGCATAGCGATCTCGACGAGGTCCGCCGTCACGGCGAATCGCTCGGCGAGTTCGGCGACCGTGACCGGCCCCGAAGATTCGAGCCACCCGCGTAGGATTTCGGTGAACGCCGCTTCGCGCGTTTCGGGGAGCTGCTGTGACGGTGCGATAGACGCGATTTCCGGCGCGATCGTCGCTTCAGGATATGCGACGCGCGCGAGGTCCAGTCGTTCTGCGCATGTCCAGAAGCGCGCGTCACCGAGCGTCAGCGTCGTTGCGCGGCGTTGCGTGACCAGCTCGTCGTACCAGGCGGTCCATTCCGGGACCGGCGGGAGGAC
>JAXDMB010000343.1:0-2624 GCA_034666325.1 Vulcanimicrobiota bacterium | reverse complement strand
CGACGAACACGATCGCGTCGCGCGCCGCGCCGCGCACCGTGCGGGCGATCGCCGCGATCGCGTCGATCGAAAGCGACCGCCGCACCGCATAGCCGCGCGAGCGCTGCACGAACACGACCGCCGGCCGCTCCACGCGCACGGCCTCGCTCAGCGCGTCCAGATCGGTGTCGCCGTGCGCCGTGCGCGGTACTTCGGCGTAGCGCACGCCGCGGGACACGAGCGCGTACGGCGCCGTCGCGATCGCATGCCGCAGCGTGTCGTACGGCGCACCATTCGCCGCGAGGAGCAACGCGCCGGGCGGAACGAGCGCGTCGAGCCCCGCGACGATCGCGTGCGTGCCGCTGACGATCGAGAGCCGCGCGAGCACGCGCTCCGCACGAAACACGCGCGCGAGCAGCGACTCGTAGCGCTCGCGCGCCGCGTCGTCGTAGCCGTAGCCCGTCGTTCCCGCCAGATCGCTCTCGGCGACGCCTTCGTCGAGGAACGCGCGCAGCACGCGCGCGCGCACGGCCGCCGCGCGCGGGTCGCGCCGCTCGAGCCACGGCGCGGCGCGAAGCGCGGCGTCGCGGACGCGCGGATCGAGATCGACCCCGTCGAGCAGCGCGCCGATCACGCCGCGGCCGCCCGCGCGGCGCGCGCCGCTTCGGCGCTTTCGTACACGCGCACGAACGGCAGCCACACCGCGCCCGCGATCAGCAGGTTCACCGCGACGAGCACGCATGCGCGCCAGTCCAGCGTCGCGACGAACACGTTGGCGAACGCCGGGACGACCGCGGGCGTGTAGAACAGCGGCCGCCCGACGAGCCCGAGCGCGATGGCGAAGTAGCTCGTGCACGAGAGCACGACCGGAACGGCGACGAACGGCACCGCCAGCACGGGGTTGTACGCCAGCGGAAGCCCGAAGATCACCGGCTCGTTGACGTTCACGAGCGACGGCAGCAGCGTGGCTAGCGCGACCTTGCGCAGGCGCGGCACGCGGCTGCGCAGCAGCAGCACGACGAGCGGCAGCGTCGCGCCGGCACCACCCGGAAACACGAACAGGAACGTGGCGACGACCACGATGTGCGGAATCGGCTCGTGATGCACGAACGCGTACGTGTTGTCGGCCTGCAGCCGCAAGTACACGGGGAACACGATCGCGGCGAGCAGCGCGGGCCCATGGATTCCGACCAGCCACACGAGCGCCTCGATGGCGGTGATCACCACCAGCGCGACCAGACTGTCCCCGAGCGTCGCGAGCGGCGACACCGCTCCCGAGATGACCGCCGCGAGCGAAAAATGCAGCACGTACAACGCGTACGCGGCGAGCAGCAGAGCCAACCCGCCCGCGATGTCGCCTCTGACCGCCCCGAAGCGCCGCCGCCCCACCCCGATCGCGGCGGCCGTCGCGAAGCACACGACGATCGCCGTGAAGATCCCGCTCGCGCCCAGCGTCGTCGCGAACGCGCCGAGCCCGCTGTTCCCGCGCGTCCGTGCGAAGAGGGCGAGCGCGCGCACCGACTCGCGCGGCATCATGACGAAGAACGTCAGCAGCGACAGCACGACCGCCGGCGCGACCGCGTATCCGAGCCGCACCGAGAGGCGAAACGAGAGCACGAGCACCATCGCGATCGACGCGAGCGCGATCGCGCCGGGCACGAAGTCGCGCACCGCCGCGAAAAGCGCGGCCCACGTGGTGAATGGGCGCAGAAACGGCAGGACGGCGAGCAGCACCGCCGCGGTCGCGAACGCTGCGGGCAGCGACTCGCTGAGCGCGCGCACCGCGGGCGCCTCGACGAACCGGTGCGCGTACGGCGCGACCGCCCGTTCGAGCCGGGCGACGAACCCGTCGCCGCCCGGCACGTCGAGCTCGGGGTCCACCGTCAAGCGGCGCGCCCCGCGGACGAAACGCCGGCCCTAGAGCTTGCGGATGACGGCTTCGACCCGCCCGACGATGGTGACATCGTCGGCGTAGATTGGCGCCATGGTGGCGTTCTCCGGCTGGAGCCGGATGCGCCCGCTCTCGCGGTAGAACCGCTTGACGGTCGCTTCGCCGTCGATCATCGCGACGACGATCTCGCCGTTGTTCGCGTTCGGCCGCGGCTCCACCACGATCAAGTCGCCGTCGAGGATCGCGGCATCGACCATCGAGTCGCCCTTCACGCGCAGCATGAAGCCGCCGGTGCGCGGCACCCACGACGCGGGCAGGACGAACTGGTCTTCCACGTTCTCGGTCGCGGTGATGGGAACGCCCGCCGCGACGCGCCCGACCAGCGGAAGCATCGCCGACTCGACGCTCTCGTTCTCGCCGTCGCCGCGCGTCGTGACGAGCGCGCGCGGCTTGGTGGGATCGCGCTTGAGCAGTCCGCGCCGCTCGAGCGTCTTGAGGTGCGACTGCACGGTCGAAGACGACGAGAGCCCCACGCGCTCGCCGATCTCCCGCACCGACGGCGGGAACCCGCGCTCCGACGTGAACGCGCGGATCACGTCCAGGATGCGTTGCTGCTTATCGGTCGTGGCCCGTTCGGCCATCATTCCTCCTCGATAAAATGCCACCCAGTAGGCACAGCGCCCTGAGACGCTAGCCCACGACAGCCCGGCAAGGCTGCCGCATTGATTGACGCCATCCTACCACAACCGCCGCG
>JAXDMB010000342.1:0-11723 GCA_034666325.1 Vulcanimicrobiota bacterium | reverse complement strand
GGCGATCTCGACGCCGCCGAGCACGAGCGGCAGTCCCGCGACGAGCCGGTGCGCGTCGAACCCGTGCCCGACGCGAACGTGCGGCTGGGACACGCGCTAGTGCTCGCGCTCGAGCGACGCCGCGCTGCGGGGCGCGTGGTGCGACAGGTGCGTCGTGAAGAGCGCGTCCTCGCCGGCGAGCGCGTGCAGCCGCGCGCCGAAGCCGCGCAGCGCCGCGTTCGTGGCGTACGCGCGGATTACGGTCGCGCCCGGCAGGTCGCGGTCGAAGCCGTCCACGCGCGCGTCGCGCGCCTCGAGCTCGAGCAGTACGCTGTCGACCGCGCGCGGGTCGACGAAGCATTCCACCACCAGGATCTCTTCCGCCGCGGCGCCGTCCTCGCCGCGGTCGCGCAAGAGCGCTTCGGCGCGTGTGAGATCGCCCGGCAGCGTCACCTTGAAGTTGTCCGGCGAGCCCTCCACGATCACCACGTCCAAGCCCGCGCGCTCGAGCAGCGCGGCGTCGTCCGTGGCGGGCGGCTGGCCGTGGCGCACCGCTTCGGCGTGCGCGCGGCGCAAGTCGCGCGCCGTCGCGAACTGCGGCGTTTGCGCGGCCCACAGCGTCGAGCGGTCGAGCGTGCGCGTCACCTTGTCGTCCGCGCCGCCCACTTTGATCGTGTCCAGCACCGGCGTGGCGAGCAGCGACGCGGTGCCGGGCCGCACCGGCCGCATTCCGTTGCGCACGTCCGACGTGCGCACGAGCGGCCGCGCGCCGTCGTGCACGAGCACCGCCGCAACGCCGTCCGACAGCGCCTCGAGCCCGTGCGCCACGCTGGCCTGCCGATCGTCGCCGCCGCGCACCACGCGCACGGCCGCGTCGCGCACGCGCGGGTGCACCACGGCATCGATGCGCTCGATGAACTCGGGCTCGGTCACGACGACCAGCTCCGCGATCTCGGGCATCGTGGCGAACGCCTCGATCGACCACGCGATCATCGGCTTTCCCGCGATTTCGACGAGCTGCTTCGGCCGCCCGAAGCGCGTCCCGCGCCCCGCAGCGACGATGACGGCACCCCAGATCATAGGGCGCGCACTTTCGGGCGGGCGAAGATCATGCGGCCGGCGTTGGTTTGCAGCGCGCTCGTCACCAGCACCTCCACCGTGTCGCCGATGAGGCGGCGGCCGTTCTCGATCACGATCATCGTTCCGTCGTCGAGATAGCCGACACCCTGGTGCGCCTCGCGGCCTTCGCGGATCACCGACACGCGCAGCTCGTCGCCCGGAAGCAGCACGGGCTTGAGCGCGTTGGCGAGCTCGTTGATGTTGAGAACGGGGACGCCCTCCACTTGCGCGACGCGGTTCAAATTGAAGTCGTTGGTCACCAGCCGCGCGCCGCGTTCCTGCGCGAGCCGCACCAGCTTTGCATCGACCTGCGCGATGTCCTCGGGATCGCGCTCCACGATCTCGATCGGCGTCGTCTCCTGCAGCGTCGAGAGCAGCTCGAGGCCGCGCCGCCCGCGCGTGCGCTTGAGCGGGTCCGCGCTGTCGGCGATGAGCTGCAGCTCGCGCAGCACGAAGCGCGGCAGCAGCAGCGGTCCTTCGAGAAAGCCGGTCTTCACGATGTCGAGCACGCGGCCGTCGATGATCACCGAGGTGTCGAGCACCTTCGGTTCGCCGCCACCGCCCGACGCCGCGGCGGGCGACGCCATGCGCCCGATCGTCACGCGCTGTTTCGCGCCGACGCGCGCGCCGAGAAACGCGGCGAAGATCGAGAGCACGAGGTAGAGCGCGATCGCGATGTAGCCGCCCGTCGGTCCCGCGAACGCGACGAACTCGAAGAGGATGCTCTTCACCAAGAACGCGACGACCAGGCCCGTGACGAGGCCGATCGCGCCGCCCACGAGCTCGCCCGGAGCGAGCCGGTCGATCGCGCGCTCCACCTGGTGGAGCTCGGTCTCGAACAGCACCTGCGCCGCGGGCACGACGAGCACGCCGATCACCGCGCCGACCACCGGCGCGACGACCAGGAACGCGAGCTGCCCCACTTGGCTCGCGACGTGCAGTGAGATCAGATGGAGATACGCCTCGCGCCCCAGCAGGAAGCCCGTCGTGCCGAAGATCGCGGCGAACACGAGGCGCAGGACCGTGGTCCCGATGCCGCGGCCCGGCTCAGTCGGCGAGGAACGCGCCACAGACATCGTTGGCTACGAACCGGCCGCGTTCGGTGAGGCGCAGACCCCGGTCGTCCGCGACGAGCACCCCGGCCGCGACCAAGTCGCCCACCACACCGCGATACCGTTCGTGCACATCGAAGCCGTACCGTTCGCGGAAGCGCGCCGACTCGACTCCTTCGGCGGTCCGCAGCGCCAGCATGATCGCCTCGCCGGCCTGTGCGGCGCCTTCGAGCCGCTCGCTTTCGCCGGGGACCGGCCCGCCCGCGAGCGCCGCCACGCAGTACTCCTCGAGGTCGCGGGTGTGCGTGGAGCGGGCGCCGCCCAGGTACGAAGCCGCGCCGACGCCCAGGCCCGAGTACGGTTCATTCGCCCAGTAGATCGCGTTGTGCTGGGAGCGGTACCCGGGCTTGGCCCAGTTCGAGATCTCGTACTGCTCGAAGCCGGCGGTCCGCAACCGGTCGATGGCGAGCGCGTACTGCCGCGCCTCGCGCGTGTCGTCCGGAAACGCGCTCGGATCGCGCGCGAACCAGGTGGCGTACGGCGTGCCTTCCTCGATCGTCAGCCCGTACGCGGACACGTGCTCCGGCTGCAGCGCGACCGCGGCGTCCAGCGTCGCCGCCCAGCTCTCCTCGCTCTGGCCCGGCACGCCGAAGATCAGATCGAGCGAGACGTTGCGAAAGCCCGCGCCGCGCGCGGCGCGCACCGCGTTGGCGACGTCGGCGGCGGTGTGGCGCCGGCCGAGCACGCGCAGCTCGCGCGAGTCGAACGACTGCACGCCGATCGACAGCCGGTTCACGCCGGCCGCGAACAAGCCCGGAATGCGTGCCGCGAGCGACGGATCGGGATTCGCTTCGATCGTCACTTCCGCGTCGAGCGGCAGCGCGAAGCGCGCACGCACCTCGCCGATCAGCGCGCCGATGACGTCGGGCCCGTACATGCTCGGCGTGCCGCCGCCGAAGAACAGCGTGCGCGCCTGCACGTCCGGCGCGGACGCGAGCTCGGCACGCAGCGCGTCGAGATAGCGCGCGGCCCGCGCGTCGTCCCACGCCCACTTCGCGAAGTCGCAGTACGGACAGATATACGGACAGAACGGCAGGTGAACGTAGATGCCCGCGCGCGGCGCGGCGTTCACGAGCCGGGGATGACGAAGATTCCGACCGCGCCTTGGCCTGCGTGCGTTCCGATCACCGGGCCCGCTTCGAGCACTTGGAACAGCAGCGGCGTCGTGGTGATCTTCTCGTGGAGTTTTGCGATCACACGCGCGGCTTCGTCGCCGGCGTGGGAGTGGATCACCGAGATGCGCGCGCCGTCCGCCTTGTTCGCTTCGGCGGCGACCGCGTCGACCATCGAGTCGATCGCGCGCGAGAACGTGCGCACGCGCGCGTGCTCTTCCACCTTGCCGCGCTCGATGCGCAGCACGGGAACGATCTTGACCAGCGAACCGATGAACGCTTGCGCGCGCGACACGCGGCCGGTGCGCACCGCGTGCGACAAGTCGGGGATCGTCGCGAAGCCGCGCAAAACGGTCCGGTCGTGCGCGAGCGCGGCCAGCACGGCCTGCACGTCGCCGGTTTCGCGCGCGACGTCGCTCGCGTGCTGCGCCAGGAGCGCGAGCCCGCCCGCGACGCTCTCGCTGTCGACCACGTGGATCTCCGCGCCGGGAAACGCTTGCGCTGCGGTGTTCGCGGCGTTCAGCGTCCCCGACAGGCTGCTCATGATCGTCAGGCACACGATCGGGCGGCCGGCTTGCGCGTGCGGGCGGAACGCGTCTTCGAACATCGCGGGTGTCGGCTGCGCGGTGGTCGGCAGCACTTTTTCCGCCGCGAGCTTGCGGTAGAAGTCGTCGCGCGTCAGCTCGATGTTGTCTTTGTACCGCACGTCGCCGAAGTTGACGAACAGCGGAACGACGTCGATGAAACGTGCGCGCGCGTCCGACGCGTCGAGGTCGGCGGTGGAGTCGGTGACGATGGCGACGCGCGGGTGCGACGGATCGGCGGTCCGTTCCGCGCTCACGTCGTTCATGCGGCGATCGCCGCTCCGATGGAGCCGACCAGATCCGCCCCGGCGACCGCTGCGGCCTGGCGGATCGCGTTGCGGATCGCGGTGCGGTCGGAGCGCCCGTGCGCAACGATGCAGTTGCCGCGCACGCCCAACAGCGGCGCGCCGCCGTAGGTGGAGTAGTTGAGGCGTACCGTCATCGCGTCGAACACGCCGCGGCTGAACAGCGCGCCGAGCTTCCCGAGCGGCCCCGCGCTCTCGTACACCGTCCGCAGCGTGTCGCGAAAGTACATGCCGCTGCCTTCCGCGGTCTTGAGGATCACGTTGCCTACGAACCCGTCGGCCACCACCACGTCGGCGTGGTTCTGAAAGATGTCCTTGCCCTCCACGTTGCCGATGAAGCGCACGGGCGCGCGCTCGAGCAGCGCGGCGGCTTCGAGCACTTGCGCATTCCCTTTGCTGCGTTCCTCACCGACCGACACGACGCCGACGCGCGGATCCGCGATTCCCAGCGCCGCGCGCGCGTACGCGCTGCCCATCACGCCGAACTGCATCAGCCATTCCGGCTTGCAATCGACGTTCGCGCCGGCGTCGCACAGAACCACCGGACCGTTCTTCCCCGGCAGCACGGCGCCGATCGCCGGCCGCGCGATCCCGGGGATCGTACGCAGGCGAATGAGCGCGATCGCGAGGAACGCGCCGCTGTTGCCCGCGGACACCACCGCGTCCGCGCGGCCGTCGCGCACGAGATCGACCGCGTCGCCGAGCGAGGTGCCTTGCGACTTGCGCACCGCCTGGGACGCGTGCGCGTCCATCGCCACCTCACCCGCGGAGTGCACGATCTCGATCCCGCTCTCGCCGTGCAGCAGCGGCTCGATGCGCGCGCGGTCGCCCACGAGCACGATCTTCCCGAGCCCGTCACGGTGCGCGAGAACGGCGCCGGCGACGATCGCACGGGGCGCGTTGTCGCCGCCCAACGCGTCCACCGCGATGACCGGAAGCTGCTGCGCTTCGCGAAGCAGTCCAGACCCGGCGCCACGCGTGGCGCCTCCGCGGCCGGCGGCATCGTGCTGGTACACCGTGCCTGCGGCCGACTCGTCACCGCTCAAGGCTGATCCAGTACTCGATCGCGGTTTGGCCGCCGTAGTAATACTCCACGTCCACGTCCGCGAAGCGTTCGCCGATCAGCGCGGCGTACTTCTGCGCGTCGCGCTCTTTTTGCGCACCGCCGTAGTAGAGCGTCGCCAAGCCGCCCTCGGCGCCGCCCAGCGCGCCGACCGCGTCGGCGATCACCTCGCCCAGCGACGGCGCGGTCAGCAGGCGCTTTCCGATCGCGGCCGCCGGCGCGTTCTTCTGCACCGCGACGCCCCCGGCGCTCGCGTCCTTGCCGGCGAAGAACACGGACGCGCTGCGCACCTCCGCGAGCGCGGGCGCGAGCGCATCGAGCGGCACGGCCTCATCCGACCCGCCGAGCCGCAGCAGCACGGCCAGGCCCGCGACCGGATCCGGACTGGGCACGACGATTACCGTCTTCTCGGTCAGCGCGCCGACCTCGCGCGCCGCGAGCGCGACGTTCGGGTCGTTCGGCAGCAGATAGACGGTCTTCGCAAGCGAGGCGTTCACCCCGACCAGCAGGTCGCGCACGGACGGGTTCGCGCCGGCCGGCACCGGGATCGTCACCTCGGCGCCGAGCTCGCGCGCGATGCGGTCGAACCCGGCGCCCGGCACGACGGCCGCGATCCCGATCGCCTTGGCCGGCGCGTCCACCACCAGCAGGTTGTGCTGCTGGGCCATGTCCTCGCGCTTCCAGCGCGTGATCGTGCCGTGGCGCGCGGCGATCGCCCGCACCGTGTCGGGCTCGGCGCAGTGGACGTGCACTTTGAGCGTCGGGATGCTGCCGATCACCAGCAGCGAGTCGCCCTGGCGCTCGAGCTCGTCGCGCAACGGGTACGCGTCGACGGTCGCGTTCTCGAGCACGAACTCCGTGCACCAGTGGTTGTCGCCCACGACTTGCTGGCGGGTGAACGCGGACGAGCGCACCGGGCGGCGCGGAAACGCCGTCGTGCGCGTCGTGTGCTGGGGCAGAAACCGCAGCACGCCTTCGAGGAAGTAGCAGAACCCGGCGCCGCCCGCGTCCACCACCCCGGCTTCCTTGAGCGCGGGGAGCTGCTCGGGGGTGCGGTCGAGCGCGTCGTTGGCCGCGCGCAGCACGGCGTCGGCCAGGCGGTAGAAGTCGGGCTCGCGCACGGCGAGCCGGTAGGCCTCGTCCGCGGCGGCCGACGCCACCGATAGGATCGTCCCCTCGACCGGCTTGGTGAGCGCCGCGCGCGCCGCGCTGACCGCCTCGCGCATCGCGAGCGAGAGCTGGAACGTGTCGATCGTCTCGCGGTGGCGAACGCTGTGCGCGAAGCCGCGCAGCATCTGCGAGAGGATCACGCCGCTGTTGCCGCGCGCCCCGAGCAGCGAGCCCTGCGCGGCGGCCGCGGCGACGACCGAGAGCGGCTTGTCGCATACCAGGTGGGCTTCGTGCAAGGCCGCCTTGGCGGTCAGGTACATGTTCGAGCCGGTGTCGCCGTCGGGGACGGGGAACACGTTGAGGTCGTTGAGGACGCTCCGGTACTTCCGCAAGAAGTAGGTGCCGGCGGCGACGAACTTCCCGAACGCGCGCCCGTCGAGCTGGGTGACTGCCATGGGGCGCTCCTCGCGTTCCTGGGAAACCGGCGCTCGCCCTGCGCTCGCCCCGGCGGCTTTCGGCCTTGTCCCGAGGCCCGGATTCTGGTACGATTCGTCTGTTATGGCCAAGCGATGCGATGTGTGCGGCAAGGGACCGATGTCCGGGAACAACGTCAGCCACGCAATGAACAAGACCAAGCGGCGGTGGCTCCCGAACCTCCAGGCGGTCAAAGTCGACGACCGCGGCACCCACAAGACCGCCCGCGTCTGCACCAACTGCCTACGGAGCAAGCGCGTAAAGCGCGTCGGCGCCGCTTAGGCGAATAGGCCGTCCGCTCGGGACGGCCACCGGAACTTTCGAGGGGCGCGAACGTGAGTCGCGCCCTTCGTTTGCGCCGCGATTACCGGACCGCGTCCGGCGCTTCGTCTACGTGATCCCAGCCGGCCGGCGTGACGGCAGCTCCGCTTGCCAGGCGCAAGCCGGGTTCTTCCGTGATTCGCCCGACTGCGATCAGCTCGCGGCCGACGTGGGCGCGGAAGCGTCCGGCGAGGTGCCGGAACGCGCGCTTGTCGATCGCGGCGAGCAGCTCGAAGTCCTCGCCGCCCGAGAGCGCCCATGCCTCGGGGTCGTCGCCCGTGCGCAGCGCGACCAGGCGGGCGGCGTCGTGCACCGGGACGTGCTCGATCGTCGCCCCGGCTCCGGATGCCAAGCAGAGCCGTGCGAGGTCGGTCGACAGCCCGTCGGAGAGGTCCATCATCGCGCGCACGTGCCGCGACGCGCCGAGCCAGCGGCCCTCGCGTAGCCGCGGCTGCGGCCGGCGATAGGCCGCGAGCGCCTCGGCGGCTGCGCGACTGGCGGAGAGCTCGTCGTCGCCGGCAGACTCGCGGTCGTCGGGGAGCTCGTTGTCGCCGGCAGGCGCACGGCTGTCCGTAGCGATTCGCAGTCCGGCGCGGCTTGCGCCGAGCGGGCCCGTGACCGCGATGACGTCGCCCGGGCGGGCGCCGTCGCGGCGTTTGAGGTTCGACGCGCGCACCTCACCGACGACCGTTATCGCGAAGACGATCGCAGGCGCGCGCGTCAGGTCGCCGCCCGCGATCGCGCAGCGCGCGTATTTTGCGAGCGCCGCGATCCCGTCGTAACACGCGAGCAGCCAGTCCGGGGCGGTGCCCGGCGGAAACCCGAGCGCGATCGTCGCCAGCACGGGACGCGCGCCCATGGCGGCGATGTCCGACAGGTTCGACGCGAGCGCGCGCCAGCCGGCGTCGTACGCGCTCATCGCGTCGCGCGTGAAGTGCACGCCCTCGACGAGCGCGTCGGTGGTGATCACGCTGCGGTTGCTGCGCGACGGCTGCCACGCCGCCGCGTCGTCGCCGATCCCGACGTACAACCGCTCGTCGCCGACCCCGCGCAGCCGCTCGCGAATGCCCGCGATCAGCTCGTCTTCGGTCACGACGACTGCGCGCGCTCGCGCGCCGCGTGCGTCACCGCGCGCTGCTGCTCAGCGCGGCGCGATCGCATCGATGCGGCGGCGCATCTCGCGCAGCGCCTCCGGCGGATCGTCCGCGCCGAACACCGAGTTGCCGGCGACTAGCACGTCCGCGCCCGCCTTCACCGCGCGCTCGATGTTCTCCAGGCCGATACCGCCGTCCACTTCGATCTCGCACGCCGGATTGCGCTTGTCGAGCAGCGCGCGCACGTCGGTTATCTTCGCGAGCGCGCGCTCGATGAACGACTGGCCGCCGAATCCCGGGTTGACGCTCATCACCAGCACGCGGTCGATCTCTTCGATCAGATCGACGAGCATCGGAACGGGCGTGCCGGGGTTGATCGCGATGCCCGCTTTGGCGCCGGTCTCGCGCACGCGGCGCAGCAGCCGGTGCTGGTGCGGCGTCGCCTCGTAATGGAACGTGATGACGTCCGCGCCCGCCTCGCGAAACGCGTCGACGTACTTCTCCGGCTCGACGATCATCAGATGACAGTCGAACGGCAGCCGCGTGAGCTTGCGCAAGTCCTTGACGATCTTCATGCCCCACGTGAAGTTGGGGACGAACACGCCGTCCATCGAGTCGAGGTGCAGCTCGTTCGCGCCGCCGCTCTCCACCATGCGAATCTGGTCGGCGATGTCCGCGAAATCCGCCGACAGCAGCGACGGCGCGATCTTCACGCTGCGCCGCCGCGTTGCCGGGCTCACTTGGGCGACGGCTGCGGGCTCGCGTTGCCGCGCGCCGCGTCGGCGGGCGAGGGAATCCAGCGCGCGGGCTCGCGGCCGACGGTCGTCTGATTCAGCAGCTCGTTGTTGATGTACGTGTCGACTTCAGCGCTGCCGACCGCGGTCACGGTGAAGTCGAGCTTCTGCCCGCCTTGCGCGTAACTGTCGTACACGTTCCACGTGCCGGTGTCGTCGCGAATCTCGATGCGCACGCGCGCCGCGTCGTCACGCGGCGGCACCGTCGCGCTCACGTGCACCTGGCGGATCAAATAACCGTACTCGCCCGGTCCGGCGCTAACCTGCAGCGACACTTCCTCGAACGGGTCCATCGTCGCGCCCGGACCGGGGTTCTGGCGCACGATCTCGCCGCGCCGCGGCCCGCCCGGACCGAACGGCGTCCACACGACTTGGCCCAGATGCACGCGCGCGCGCTGCGCCGCACCGCGCGCGTCGTCGATCGACATGCCCATGAAGTTCGGCACCTTCACGCCGCTGGGCGGGCCCTTGCTCAGCGTGAGCGAGATCTTCGACCCCTGGCGCACGCTCGCGAGCGGCAGCGGATCTTGCCCGACGACGTGATCGCGCGGGACGTTGTCGTCCGCGACGTACGTCGTCTTGTCGAGCTGCAGCTTGAAGTGGTTGAGGTCGAGGTTCGCGTTGCGCAGCGACTCGAAGCGCAGGTCGGGCATCGGGAAGATCACCACGCCGCTGCTGACGACCAGCGAGACCTGGCGGCCTTCGCGCACGCGCGTACCCGACGCCGGCTGCTGGTTCATCACGACGTCTTTGGGATAGCGGTCGCTGGGCTGCGTCGCGATGATGACGCACCGCAGGTGAATCCGGCCGCACTCGGCCCGCACGTCCGCGCCCGTCTGCCCGGTGAACGCGGGGACGTACACCGTCGCGGCGGTCGGCGCGAAGAAATCTTTTAACGAGCGCCCGAACCACACCAGCACGCCGACCGCGAGCGCGAGCGCGAGCGCGAACGCCCAGTCGCGGTCGAGGAGGCGAGCGAAGCGCCTGCGCGGCGCGACCGGCGCGACGTCGGCGCCGTCGAGCTGCATCAGGCGAGCGCCTCGAGCTGGGCTTCGTCGAACTCCGCGTTGCTGTAGACGCGCTGCACGTCCTCGTGCTCTTCGAGCGCGTCGAGGAACGTCAGCACTTTCTCCGCGTCGCCGGTCGCGGGGCGCGCGGTCTGCGTCGCCTCCATCGCCAGCTGCGCCGAGCGCACGTGCAGCCCTTGCGACTCGAGCGCCTCTTTCACCGCCATCAGCGACTGCATCTCCGTCACCACTTCGGCCGGCTCACCGAAGCGCACGTCGATCACGCCGTCCACGAGCGCCTTCTCGGTGAGCTCGTCCTCCGACATGCGGCCCGGATCCACTTCCACGATGCCGCGCGACGCGAACATCCAGCCCACGCTGCCGGTCTCGCCGAGATTGCCCTCGTTGCGGCTGAACAGAAAGCGCAGCTCGGACGCGGTGCGGTTGCGGTTGTCGGTCGCGGCGTCGACGATCACCGCGACGCCGGCCGGACCGTACCCCTCGTAGCGAATCTCCTCGATCTCTTTCTCACCCGCGCCGCCGCTCGCGCGCCCGATCGCGCGCTTGATGTTGTCCTGCGGCATGTTGTTCTCGCGCGCTTTCTCGACCGCCATCTTGAGCCGGTAGTTGGCCTCGGGATCCGGCGAGCCGTTCTTCGCGGCGAGAATGATCTCTTTGGAGAGCTTGGTGAAGAGCGCGCCGCGCTGCGCGTCGACCTTGCCCTTCTTGAGCTTGATGTTGTGCCACTTGGAATGACCGGACATGCGTTCTCTCTACTGGTTGCGGTGGGGGATGATCCAGCTGGTGCCCGGGATTCCGAGCTGATCCGGCCACATGCGCTGGTACCACGCGGCGTACGTCACCTTCGTCCCCGCGAGCACCGGATAGAAGAACGCGAACAGAGCGACCACGAGCGCGCCGTACACGCCCACCGTCCAGCGCGCGGTACCGAGCGACGATCGCGCGCTCAGACGCTTCCACACGTACGCGATCAGCACGACGTCGCACAGCACGATCACGGCGAGGTTCGGGAAGAAATGGTACTCGAACATCAGCCGCGGCGAGCGCGCGTACGGCAGCCACTGCATGAAGTACGCGATCGCGAGCAGCGCGTAGCCCTTGTTGCGCTCCACCCACGCGAGCCACGCGACGAACGGCACCGAGATCAGCCCGAGCAGGAACACGGCGGGATTCGGCAGCGCGAGGATCTCCGCGACGCAGCACGCCGCGCTCTTCGCGGCGTCGGCACCCGTGCGGAAGTCCTTGTAGTAGTACGAGATCGGAATCTGCTCGATCGGCCACTGCCACCACACCGACGAGTACGGGTGCGTCGCGTGCGAGACGCCGTTGCTGTGGTACCAGTACATTTGCTGCTGCAGCGCGATGAGATCCGAGAACCCGTGGCCGAGCAGGAAGAACGGAATGTAGGTGATCAGGTAGATCGTCGCCGCGGTGAACGCCGTCACGCCCAGCACGACATCGATCGGAAAACCGCGTGGGTTTCCGTACAGCGCGCGGCCGGGCAAGAAGCGCTGCGCGCTCACCGCGATGATGACGGTCCACACGATGCCGAGGTCGAGGAAGCCGTTCCATTTGCTCGACAGCAGCAGGCCCAGCGACACGGCGAGCACGGCGAGCCACACGCGGGC
>JAXDMB010000341.1:0-7654 GCA_034666325.1 Vulcanimicrobiota bacterium | reverse complement strand
CAGCACGGCCACCGCGGCCGGCGCGTTGGTCGGCGCGGCGCGGCCCGAGGGTTGCGGCGCCGGAACCACGGGGACGATCTCGAGCGTGGAGTCGCCGGTGAGCGGCGCCTGGATCAGAAAGCGGGCGTTGCGCGGGACGTCGACGTTGTTGTTGATCGCGAGAATGACCTCGACCGTGAAGTCCTCGGGCCGCAGGATCGTCGAGTCGACGATGCCCACCACGACCCCGCTCTCGTACACGAGCGCGCCCTTGTGCAGGCCCGCCGCGGACTTGAAGTGGACGCCGATCTTGTAGCGGCCCTGCGTGCCCACGTTGGCGAGCACGAGAAAGAAGCCGAACAGCCCGAGCAGGGCGACGATGGTGAAGATGCCGACGATCGCTTGTCTGTTCATATGCTCAAATCGGGATCGGCCCGACCTCGCTCCCCTGCAAGAATTGCTGCACGATCGGATTCGGTGACCGCTTGATCTCGTCAACGGTTCCGTAGGCGACGATGGCACCCTCGAACAGCATCGCGATGTAGTCGGCCATCTGGAAGATGCTCTCCAGGTCGTGCGATACCACGACGGCCGTGCCGTTGAGCCGCTGGCGCAGCTTCACGATCGTGTCCGTCAGCACGTGCGTGATGATCGGGTCCAGCCCGGTCGTCGGCTCGTCGTAGAGCACCGCTTGGGGATTGGTGACGACGGCGCGCGCGAAGCCGGCGCGCTTCACCATGCCGCCCGAGAGCTCCGACGGGTAGCGGTCTTCGACGTGCGCGAGGCCCACGGATTCGAGCGTGTCCGAGACGAGCTTGCGGATCTCGGCGTCCGGCATCTTCGTGTGCTCGCGCAGCGGGAGCGCGACGTTCTCGCCGATCGTGAGCGAGTCGAACAGCGCGGAGAACTGGAACGCGAAGCCGATCGTGCGGCGCAGATCGATCAGATCGCGCTCGCGCATGTTGGTGATCTCGTTGCCGCGCACGAACACGTGGCCGCTGTCGGGCTTCTTCAGCCCGTTGAGCAGCCGCAGAATCGTCGATTTGCCGGCCCCCGAGAGGCCGATGATGCACGTGATCGCACCCTCGACCACGTCGAGCGTGAGGTTCTGCATCACGATCTTGGGACCGTAGCGGACGCAGACGTCGTCGAGCCGTGCCCAGAGCGCCATCGTCAGTGCCCGCCGTACAAGATGTACGAGAGCGCGAAATTGAACATGAAGATCAGGATGATCGACGTGACCACCGCGCCGGTCGTCGCCTTGCCGACGCCCGCCGCGCCGCCGCGCGTCTGCAGGCCCTGATACGAGCCGATCATCGCGATGATCACGCCGAACACCGCCGACTTGAAGAGCCCCTTGAGCACGTCCTCGAACGGCAGCGCCGAACGCGCCGACGTGAGGAACGACTCCTGCGAGATGTGCGCGTAAGCGCCCGCGACCAGCATGCCGCCGATGATCGACACGATGTCGGCGAGCACGGTGAGCAGCGGCAGCATGATGATCAGCGCGAGGAGCCGCGGCACCACGAGCATGCGCGTCGGCGACAGTCCCAGCGACTGGAGCGCCTCGATCTGCTCCGTGACCACCATCGAGCCCAGCTCGGCGGCGATCGCCGCGCCGGTGCGTCCCGCGACGACGACCGCCGAGAGCATCGGGCCCAGCTCGCGCGCGGTGGTGAACGCGACAGCGCCGCCGACCAGGTTGCCGACGCCGAACTGCACCGCCTGGACCGCGCTTTCGAGCGAGAACACCATGCCGGTGAAGAGCGAGGTGAGGATGACGATCGAGACCGACTGGACGCCGAGCAGGTACGACTGGTCGAGCGTCTCGCGGATGCGGATGCGCATGCCGCCGATAAAGCGCAGCGCGTCCGCGAGCAGTTCGGCGATGCCTCCGGCGTAGGCGAAGGCGTTGATCGTGCCCCGCCCGACCTCGTCGAAGACCTTCATTCCACGCGAAGTTCAGCGAGCGCGCCCAGGACGCCTCGCACCGCCTCCACGCGCTTGGCCACCACGCCGCGCTCCGCTGTGAGATTGTACTGCTGCTGGTAGAGCCGCTCGAGCTCGCGGTCGACGTGCCCCAGCTGCCCGCGCGCTTCGCGCTCGTACGGCTCGAAATAGCGCCGCACGGCCTCGAGGTACGCGCGCGCCGCCGGCTCGCCGACGCCCCCCGCGGCTAGCTCGCGCTCGATGCGCTCCTGCGCCGCGCGCATGGCGCGGTCCGTCAGGTGGAACGCGCCCACGGTCGCGGCGAGCGCGGCGAGGCGCTCGCGCTCAGGCACGCGGCGCTGCCTGGACGCGCGCCAGCGTGTCGCGCTGGAGCTCGAAGAGCGTGCGGATGCCGCTCTCGGCGAGGCCGAGCAGCCCGTCGAGCTGGGCGCGGCTGAACGGCTCGCGCTCGGCGGTCCCCTGCACCTCGACGAAGCCGCCGGCGTCGGTCATCGCGACGTTCATGTCGACCTCGGCCGTGCTGTCCTCGGCGTACGGCAGATCGAGCACGGGCGCACCGCCGACGATCCCGACCGACACGGCGGCGATCTGCCCGCTGAGCGGCCACTTCTGCTTCTTCTCCGGATCGAAGTGCTTGCTCAGCGCGAGCGCGAGCGCGACCCACGCGCCGGTGATCGACGCGGTCCGCGTGCCGCCGTCCGCGCCGATGACGTCACAGTCCACGATGACGGTGCGCTCGCCGAGCTTCTGCATGTCGACGACGGCGCGCAGCGCGCGCCCGATCAGCCGCTGGATCTCGTGGGTGCGGCCGCCGAGCCGTCCCTTCGCGGCCTCGCGCTGGTTGCGCTCGGGCGTCGCGCGCGGCAGCATCGCGTACTCGGCGGTGATCCACCCGGTGCCGCGCCCGCGCATCCACGGCGGGACGCGATCTTCGATGGTGGCGGCGCAGATCACCCGCGTGTTGCCGACGGAGATCAGCACGCTCCCGTCGGCAAAGGTGAGATACCCCGGCTCGATCGACACGGGACGAAGTTCATCGGGAGCACGACCGTCAGCACGCACGAGCGACGACGATTCGTCCCCACCGAACACGTTCCGCTTTTCGGTTGCGCTCCGCCGGGGTCACTCCACCGTGACGGTTTTTGCGAGGTTTCTTGGCTGGTCTACATCTTTGCCGTCGATGTCCGCGATGTGGTAGGCGAGGAGCTGCAGCGGGATCACGTTGACGATCGGGGACAGGAGCTCTTCCACGCGCGGGACCCACAGGACGTGGTCCGCCAGCGCGGCCGCTTCGTCGTCGCCGTGGTTCGCGACGAGGATGATCGGGGCTTCGCGCGCTTTGGACTCCGCGATGTTGGAGAGGATCTTGTCGCGCACGCGGCCTTCCGTCACGACGCCGATCACCGGCGTTTTCGAGTCGAGCAGCGCGATCGGGCCGTGCTTCATCTCGCCCGCGGCGTAGCCCTCGGCGTGGATGTAGCTGATCTCCTTGAGCTTGAGCGCGCCTTCGAGCGCCGTCGGGAAATTCACGTAGCGGCCCAGGAAAAGCGCCGAGCGCGCCTTGCGCACTTTCTTCGCGACCTTCTTCACGTCGTCCGACGTGTTGAGCACGATGTCGATCGCGGCCGGGAGCAGCTTCGTGCCTTCCGCGATCTCGCGCAGGCGCTCGAGCGGCGCCGACTTGCGGATGCGCGCCAAGTACAGCGCGAGCAGCACCGCGGCGATCGCTTGCGCGACGTACGTCTTGGTGGCGGCGACGGAGATCTCGGGTCCGCCGCGGGTGTACAGCGTCGCGTCCGCCATGCGCGTGAGGTGCGAGCCGACGACGTTCGAGATGCCGATGATCGGCGCGCCTTCTTCTTTCGCGATCTTCACCGCTTCGATCGTGTCGGCGGTCTCGCCCGACTGCGACATCGCGATCGTGAGCGTGCGCGCGTCCATGAAGCGGTCGCCGTAGCGGAACTCGCTCGCGAGCTCCATCTCGACCGGCAGCTTGCACAGCGCGCGCATCAGGTACATGCCGACCATGCCGGCGTTGTACGCGGTGCCGCAGCCGGTGATCGAGATCTTCGTCATCGCGCGCAGCACGATCTCGTCGATGCCGAGCTCGCTGCCGAGCTGCACGTCGTGGCTCTCGTCGATGCGGCCCGCCAGCGTCTCCTTGATGACGTTGGGCTGCTCGAAGATCTCCTTGAGCATGAAGTGCTTGAAGCCGGCTTTCTCCGCCGACGTCGCGTCCCACGAGATCTGCTGCACCTCGCGCTCGACCGGCTTGCCGTCGAACGCGGTGAGCGCGTAGCCGTCGCTGCCGACGTCCACGACCTCGCCCTCTTGGAGGATGATGATCTTGCGCGTGTACTGCAGCATCGCCGGAATGTCGGACGCGACGAACATCTCGTGGTCGCCCAGGCCGACGATCAGCGGCGTCGCGCCGTTGCGCGCGAAGATGAGGCGGCCGGGCGTGTCGGACGAGATGATCCCCAGCGCGAACGCGCCGCGCACGAGCGCGAGCGTCTGGCGCACCGCTTCGACCAGATCGCCCTTGTAGCGCGTCTCGATCAAGTGCGCGAGCACTTCGGTGTCCGTCTCCGATTTGAAGACGTGCCCTTGGGCGAGCAGCTGCGCGCGCAGCGCGGCGTAGTTCTCGATGATGCCGTTGTGCACGACGGCGAAGCGCCCCGTGCAGTCCATGTGCGGGTGCGCGTTCGCGTCGGACGGGCGGCCGTGGGTGGCCCAGCGCGTGTGGCCGAGGCCCGTCGTCCCGTGCAGCGCCTCGCCGTTCTGCAGCCGCGCGGCGAGGTTCGCGAGCTTGCCCTCAGCCTTGGAGCCGGAGAGCTTGCCCTCCGCGTCGATCACCGCGATCCCGGCGGAGTCGTACCCGCGGTACTCCAGCCGCCGGAGCGAGTCCATGATGATCGGGACGCTGTCGCGCTGCCCGATATAACCGACGATGCCGCACATAGTGCTGATGACCCTCCGTGGCCGAGTAGGGTTTTCCCTACCCCGGCGTACCCGTTACTTGATGCCTTCCTTCGTGCGCTTGTACGGGATCTTGCCGAGGCGCACTTCGTTGAAGGCCGTCGACACGGGCTTGTTGGGGTTGACGCGCTCGGTGAGCGGGGGTGCGCCGTTGTTGAGCTGCTTCGCGCGCTTGGTCACGACGTTGACCAGGGAGAATTTCGAGTCGACGTGCCGGAGCAGGCCGTCGAGGTCGCCGAATACTGAGTCACTCACTAGCTGTCTTCCAATTCTTTGAGCCGGGTTTCGGGGTAGCGATGGATGCGGTACCGCTCGGCCCGCACGATCGCTTCGAGGTCGTCGACCGCTTGGCGCGGATGCGCTTCCTCATTGATCACGAGATATTCGAACCGGCGAACGAAGGTGAACTCGTCGTGCGCGATCTCGAGCCGCGCGGCGATCTGCTCGTTCGTTTCCGTGCGCCGCGCCTCGAGGCGGGAGCGCAGATGCGAGAACTTGTCGGGGACGATGAAGATGAGAACCGCGTCGGGGAACTGCGATTTCATCGCGAGCGCCCCGTTGACTTCGGGCTTGGAGACCACGTCGTAACCCGCACGAAGCGCCTCGTCGATGAACGACCGCGGCGTTCCGTACAGATGACCGTTGTAGGGGCGGTATTCGAGAAAGCCGCCGGTCATCAGCCGGCGCTCGAACTCAGCCCGCTCGAGAAAGAAATAGTCGACGCCTTCACGCTCGCCCGGGCGCGGATCCCGGGTGGTCGCCGACACGGAGTACAGGAGCCGCTCGTGGCGAGCCTTGAGGCCCTCCACCAACGTGTCCTTCCCCGCACCCGACGGGCCCGACACGACGAACAAAAGACCGGGCCCGGTCAGAACGCCTTCTTTCCTCGCAGCAGGCTCAAACACGGATAAATACGGAGACGGCGGGAAAGCACCTCCCTTCGACAAGCTCAGGACTACGGCATCAACGGAATGACCACGGACTGGATTCTCATTCGCCGCGCGGGGGCGGAGTTGGAGCGCTCCCTGCGCGGGGGCCGCGTGACCGATTCCGGCCTGCTCGACGACGGGCGGGTGGCGTTGCGCTTCGGCGGGCTCAAGAAGCGCGGTCCGGCGACGCTGGCGGTCGAGGCGTTCGGGTCCCCGCCGGTGGTGACGCTGGACGACACCGAGCTGGCGCTGGCGATCGACCCGGGCTGGCTGCGGTCGGCCGGCGCGACGCTGCGCGGGATGCGGCTCACCTCGGTCCGGGCGCGGCGCGGCGACCGGGTTCTGGTGCTCACGTTCGGCACGGCGTCGCGCTTCGGGGTCGAGAGCGAGTCGCGCTTGGTTCTCGAGCTGGTGCCGCGCTACGGCAACGTCGTGCTGCTTCGCGACCGCCTCGTCGTCGCCGCGGCCAAGCAGTTCTCGCCGGCCGAGAACGAAGCGCGGTCCGTGCAGGTCGGGCTCCCGTACGAGCCGCCGCCGCTGCCGAAGCCGACGCTGGACTTCGCGGGGTTCACGCGGGCGCTCGAAGAGGCGGCCGACGCGAAAGCCCGCACGCGCGCCCTCGGCGGCTATCTTCCGGAGGTGCCGCGGCTCGTCGCAGCGTCTTTGGTGGCCGAGAGCGAGGCGGTCGCCGGCGCGTCAGCGACGCGGCTCGCGGCGTGGCTCGACGAACGGGCGCGCGCGATCCTCGCCGCTTTGGAGGCGGACGCGGATGCGCTGGGCGACGTGCACGTGTATCGCGATGACGCCGGCGCCGTCGTCGCCGCGCACGTGATTCCGCTCGCGCAGTACGCGGCGTTGGCGCACGAGACCGTGCCGTCGCTGCTGAACGTGTTCGGCGAAGCGCGCACGTCCGCGTTGCGCGCGCAGCGCGGCGACCCCACGGAACGCCGGCGCGCGTCGCTGCTCGCGCGCATCGCGAGACGTGCGCATGCGACGGACGGCGAGCTGGCCTCGGTCGCCGCGCGCATCGCCGACATCGCCGAGCGCGACCGTTTGCGGGAAAGCGGCGACGCGCTGTTCACGCACGGCCACGAGATCCCCGCGGGCGCGACGAGCTACGTGCCGCCCACGAATCCCGAGCTCACGATCGTGCTCGATCCCGATCTCGACGCGAAGGAGAACGCGCAGCGCTACTACGCGCGCTATCGCAAGGCTGCCGACGCGCTGCCGCACCTGGAGAAGCGCCGCGAGGCGCTGACCGCGCGGCGCGACGCGCTCGACGCGCTCGCGTTCGAGGCGGACCGCGCCGACCCGCCGACGCTGCCGGAGCTGGAAGCCGATCTGGACGCGCTCGAAGGCCGCCCGCCGCAGCGGACCGGGCAATCGGCGGCGCGCCGCCGCGCGCCGCTGCGGCTCGAACGGCCGTCCGGCGCGCGCATCTACGTCGGCCGCTCGCCGCGCGAGAACGCGGAGGTGACGTTCCGCATCGCGCGTCCCGACGATCTGTGGTTCCACGCGCGCGGTATCCCGGGCTCGCACGTCGTGCTGCAGGCGCCGCCCGGAGCGCTTCCGGACGACAACGATCTCGACGCGGCCGCCGATCTCGCCGCGACGCACAGCAAAGCGAAGAACGCGCCGCGCGTGGAGATCGACTACACCGAGCGCAAGCACGTGCGCAAACAGCGCGACGGCGGCCCGGGACTGGTGTGGTACACGAACGCGCGGACACGCGTGGGGCGCCCGGGCGCGTAGGCGTCCGTTACGACAGGCTCGCGCGGTAGGCGCGTACCTCTTGGGCGACCTGCGCGTAGGCGGCG
>JAXDMB010000340.1:0-3238 GCA_034666325.1 Vulcanimicrobiota bacterium | reverse complement strand
CCGGATCGAGCGTCGCCGGATCGCTCGCGTCACCCGTTTCGCGCAGATCGAACCCGACGGGCGGCGTGCCGCGCGCACGGTGCGCGCCGTTGCGCGGCACGTAGACGTGTCCGTCGGGATACAGCTCGAGCGCGAGCTTGCGCGGCGTGTCGACGCGCGTGCGGAACGCTTCGACGTGCGCCTCGAAGCCGTACTCGCGCAGACGGTCGCGCGTGTACTCGGCGAGCGCGCGATCGGCCGGGGTCCCCGCATAGTGCGGGTGCGCGCCGATCACCGCGGCGTGGTCGAGTGCCCCCTGCGCGCTCGGCAGATCGAGGAAGCGCGCTTCGTCGGCGCGTTCGAGCGCACCGGATGCGGCGGTGAACCCGAGCAGCGGCGCGGGCGCCGTAACGGCCAGCAGCGCCGCCGCGGCGAGGGTCGTTCCGAGTAGGCGCAGCGCTTGCACGCTCGCGGCGTTGAACGCCGGACTCGGAGCGTCCTGGTGCATGGTTCGGGCTGCGGACCGGCCTCAGTCTTTGCAGTCCCCGGAACGTGCCGCTAAGGAACGCGGACCGTCACGCCGAACAATCGAGCACGATGACCAGTAACGCGATCAATATGTACGTGTTCATCTTCGCGTTCGCTTCGGCGTTTTTGCTCGCGCAGAAGCGCCCGTTGCTTGCGCTTTCCACCCGGGGGCTGCTCGCGGTTCTGCTCGGCCTTGCGCTCGGTTACGCCGTCGCCGTCGACCAGTGGTACCGCGGTTATCTCGGCGTCGCCACGCTGATCGCCAACGTGCTGTTCATCGCCTTCGCCGCCATCGACTTCCACAGCTGGCAGAAGAAGCGCGCCGCAGAACGGGGCTGACCCGCCGGGCGATTTACCCCAGCGCGCTGAGCAGCGCGGCGCTCTCGCGGTCGAGGCGCTGCTCGAACACCTTCGGGTGCGTCAAATAGAACACGCACATCGCTTCGACCAAAAAGCGGTGGTGTGCCGCGCCCGCGAGATCGCGCACGTGCGCGAGCGTCGCGGTGACGAGCCGGCGCAGCTGCGTGACCGCCTCCGCGCTCGATGAATAGCAGGCGACGAAGTTGAGCTCGCCGTGCTCGCGGTCTTCGGCCTGGTCGATGAAGTAGTCGAGCAGGATGTGGATCGCGGAGATCCCCGGGAAGTACGCTTTGACCGTCGCGTCGATCTCGGCGGGATCGAGCTGCTGGCGCGTCGCGAGCGCGACCAGCGCGAACACCGGCAGCGACGAGCCGCACGCCGCGGCGAACTCCCACCACGACAGTCCCGGAAAGCGCGCGCGGTTGCGCGCGTACCAGGCGTCGCACGCGCGCTCGCGCACGCCGGCGGGACCGTGCTTGAGCACTTGCAGGTCGGCGTAGAAACTCGCGACCTCCACGGCCTGGTCGCGCACCGCGGCGTAGTTCGGCAGCGCGCGCAGACCGTCGCGCACGGCGTCGACGAGCGAGCGCAGGTAACCGCCGTCGTCGCCGGCCGGACCGTCGCGGTAATAGTCGACCGGCACGCGGCGTTCGTCGAGCGCGTCGATCAGCGACGCGTGCAGCGTCGCGTATGCCTGCTGCGTCACGCCGGGAAGGCGGTCGCAGAGGTTGTCCAGATAGTCGTAGATCGTCTCGAGCGCCGCGACGATCGCGATGTAGCGGCGCGCCGTTTCGCGCGGCATGAACGTCGCGAGGATGCAGCCGCCCTGCACGTGGTACGCCTTGCCGTCGATCGACGCGAGCGCCTGTTCGCGCAGCGCGGCGTCGGGAATGCGTTCCGCGCGCTCGCGAATCAGCGCGAGCTCGCGTCCGGCGCGCGGCACCACCGAGCGCAAAAAACGCGCCGTCGCGATCCAGCCGCGCGGGCCGAGCGCGATGAGCCGTTTGATGCGGCTCGGCCGGCTGAACACGACGCGCAGCGTGCGGCGCAGATCGCGCCGAAGCGCGTCCGGCACGGCGAGAACGCTGCGGCCGCGGCGAGAGCCCGGCGTTCCGCGCGGCTTAGATGCCACCGACGAACCGTCCCGGCGCGAGGATGCCGTGCGGGTCGAACGCCGTTTTGAGCGCGCGCATCGTCGCCAGCGTGGACGGCGGGTCGCCCCATGCGTCGGTCGGCGCGGCGGCACCGGCGTTCAGCACGGTTGCGCGTCCGAGGAGATCACGAACGGTTCGACCGGCGCCGGCCGGCTCGCCGTTCCCGGAAAGCGTCACGTCCTCGTGAACGCGCACGACCACGTCGCCGGTTCGCAAATCGGCGATCGTCTCGGTCCGCGGCAGCGCGTCGCGCACGCGCTGCGCCCGTAACGCCGCTTCGGACGGCAAGCCGCGTGAGAGCAGCGTCACCGACGAGTCGCCGTCCAGCGCGACATACGCGTCGAGGACGCTCTGGAACGCGCGGGCGGCGTCATCGCCGTCCAGCAGGCGAGTCTCCGCGATGCCGGCAGCGCCGAGCGCCGAGCGCAGCTCGCGCGTCGAGCGGTCGACGACCTGCTCGGACCCTTCGAGCAGCACGATCAGGCGCGAGCGCGCGAACGGCGGCGCTTCGCGAAAGCCGTCGACCATCAGCAACGCGACGGGTTCGAGCGCGAGCGCGAGCGCATGTGCGACCGCGCGGTCGCGGTTCTCGTCATCGAACGGCGCGATCGCGAGGCGGCGCACCGGCGGCGCGGGCAGCACCTTGAAGTTCGCGCGCACGATCGCGCCGAGCGTTCCGTGCGAGCCGACGTACAGCTTGCCCATGTCGTAGCCCGTGACGTTCTTGACCACCATGCCGCCGCTGCTCGCGAGCGTGCCGTCCGCGAGCGCGACCGTGACGCCGATCAGCAGATCGCGCGGGCGGCCGTACGCGGCGCGGCGCGGTCCCGCCCAGCCTGCGGCGAGCGTGCCGCCGACCGACGCGTTTTGCGCTAGCGGTGCATCGAGCGGAAGAAATTGCCCGTGCTCCGCGAGCGTGCGCTGCAACGAAGCGAGCGTCGTTCCTGCGCCGAGCCCGATCGTGAGATCGTGCGGATCGTAGTCGTGCACCGCGTCGAGGCGTTTGGTGAGCAGCGCGACGTCATAGCGCGACGGCGCGTTCGCCGCGCGCTGCAGCGTCCCACCGCCGTGCACGACGACCGCTTCGCCGGCATCGCGCGCGATGCGCAGCAGCGCGGCGGCTTCCGCGGCGTCGGCCGGCTCGACGATCCGGGACGGCGTCAACGCGCCGAGCGCGTACGCGTTGAGCGCGGATGTTTTCAGTTTCGAGCTCGCGC
>JAXDMB010000339.1:0-4509 GCA_034666325.1 Vulcanimicrobiota bacterium | reverse complement strand
GCAGACCGCATGTCGCTCACCAGCGTCGCGACGCGCCCCGCCGAATCGTGCGTCGAGGTCGACAACGCGCGCACTTCCTGCGCGACGATGGTGAAGCGCCGGCCCGCATCGGCCAAATGCGCGGCCTCGATCGCGGCGTTCATTCCGAGGAGCTGCGCCTGCCGCGCGAGCTGCGTGAGGGACGACAGAAAGCCGGCGATCTCCGCGGTCGCTTGGGTGACCATCTCGAACGGCGCTTCGCCGGCACGCAGGCGGGCTTCGACCGCCTCGAGCGTGTCGCGCATCGCGCTCAGCCGCGCCGCCGCGGCCGAGGCGTGGCCGTCCGCCGCGGCGACGAACGTCGCCAGCGCGTCCGCGGCTTCGGCGACGTCGCCGGTACCGGCAGTCGCTTCCGCCGTCGCGGCGCGCGTCTCGCGCACGAGCTTTACGTGCATCGCGGTTGCCTCGGCCACGCCGGCGAGCTGCTCGTCGTTGCGCGCGACGGCCGCGCTGACGCTCTCGACGATGGCGCGATACTCCCGGAACTCACGCGAGATCACCGCCACGAGCCCGCGCAGGGCGGCGGCGCGCGGATCGCCGTGGGGCGCCGGGAGCGTCAGATCGTACTCGGCCGCGAGGCGCCGGAGCCACCGACAAAGTTCGGCGTCCGCGGCGGCGATCGTCGTCATACGGTATGGTATCGGCGCTTCGGCACAGGCAACGCGTCAAGGATCGGTTCGAAAAGCCGATGACTTCGCACCGCAACGGACGAATGTCGGCGGCGGTGCGCTTCAACCGTCCCTCCGGCCTGTGGACCGGCACCATCGCCGCGTTCGTGCTTCTTGCCGTTCTGGCGGCCGTGCGCGCTGCCGACTGGAGCTACGGCGCCGATACCGGCACGTTCGTCCAGATCGTGTCGGATGCGTTCGGCGGCATGCGCAACGGCGTGGAGGGCACGACCCACTACCGCTTCCATTGGTCGCCGACGCTCGTGCTCTTGTGGCCGTTCCTCGCAGCAACGCACAGCCTCTGGGTGCTCCAGACGATCCTCGCCGCCGCAACGGTCGCCTGCGCGCCGCTGCTCGCCGCAATCGCGCGCGGCAGCTTCAATGCCGAACGCGGCGTCGCCGACCGCATCGGCGCGGTCGCGCTCGTCTATCCGCCGCTCGTCGCCGTCGGCTTCGGCGAGTTCCGGGACCTCGGACTGCTGCCGGCGCTCGCGCTCGGCTGGTGGCTCGCGATGCAACGCCGGTCGTGGCCTTGGGTCGCCGCGTGCGCGGTGCTCCTCGCCGGCTTGCGCGAGGACGTCTGCCTGGAGCTCGCGATCGTCGGCATCGTGATCGCCGCGATCGCGCTGCGCAACGGCGACCGCGCACTGATGCTGGCCGGCCTAGGCTCAGCCGGGCTGGCGATCGTCTCCGACGCGATCTACGCGCTGATCGTCCTGCCGCGCGTCGGCCCCTGGCCGCCCTCGCACTTCTACACCTATCCGTTCGCCGACGGTCCCGCGCAGCTGCTGCTCGCGCCGCTCACCCACCCGCTCGCGTTCTTCGCGGCGATCCTGACGCTCGGCCGCCTCACCTACGTCCTCGAAGCGCTGATCCCGCTCGCGTTCGTCCCGCTGCGCACGCGCGTGTTCTTGCTCGCGATTCCCGGCTTCGCGATCGTGCTGCTCGCGAACAGCGGCCTCGTGTGGCGCATGGGCATGCACTATGCCGCGCTCTGGATCCCGTGGCTGCTGATCGCGTTCGCCGCCGGCATCGCGACGCTGCGCCTGCAGCGCCGCTGGACGACGATCGCGTTCGTGCTGTCGGCGATCGTGCTGATCGCGTTCAGCCCGCTGCACCCCCTGCATTATCTGAAGCCGTCCTATCACGCGCTCGCCGACGCGCGCGCGGTGCTGGCCGCGATTCCACGCGACGCGCCCGTCGCGACGCACGACGAGTGGTACACCGCGGTCGCCGCGCAGCACCCGAACGCGCTCGTGCTCGGCACCGGCCCGTTCTCGATCGCGGCGCCGTACATCGTCTTCGCGGAGGACTACCCGAACGAGGACTTCCAGCGCCGCCTGCTCCCCCGCATCAAGGCCGTGCTGTCGGCCGGCAACTACCACCTCCTCGCGCGCCGGGGCGCCGTGTCGGCGTACGAGGCCGATCGCCGCCGCAAGCTGCTGTAGACGCGGCTCCCTGGCACCGGCCGCAACGGCGGGTATGCTTCCGGGGTCGAACGGCACGACGTTCCGCCGCGACACCTCAGCCCCAGGAGAAATCGCTTGATCGCATGGCTCGGCACCGGTCTGCTCGGCGCCAACTTCGTACGCAAGATGCTCGAGCGCGGCGAGACCGTGCACGTCTGGAACCGCACGCCGGACAAGGCGCACGCGCTCCAAGCGGATGGCGCGGTCGCATTCGACGACGCGGCCGGCGCGGTGCGCGGCGCATCCGAGATCCACCTCACGCTGAGCGACGACGCGGCGGTCGACTCGGTCCTCGACCCGCTCGCGGACCTCATCCTGCCGACCGCCGTGATCTTCGATCACACGACCACCGCGCCGACGCCCACCGGCGAACGCGTGCGGCGCTGGGCGCAGCGCGGACGCACGTACGTCCACGCGCCGGTGTTCATGGGACCGCAGCACGCGCGCGAAGCGTCCGGACTGATGCTGCTCTCGGGCGATCCGAAGATCCGCGAGCGCGTCAAACCGCTGCTCGCACCAATGACCGGCAAGATCGTCGAGCTTGGCGACGACCCGACGCGCGCCGCATCGTTCAAGCTCCTCGGCAACATGATGCTGCTCGTGATCACGGGCGGCCTCGCCGACGTCTACAAGCTCGCCCGCTCGCTCGGCATCGATCCCAAAGACGCATCGGCGCTCTTCAACGAGTTCAACCCGGGCAACGCCGTCCCGATTCGCGGAAAGATGATGGCCGAAGGCAACTTCACGCCGCCGAACTTCGAGCTGACCATGGCGCGCAAGGACCTGCGCCTGATGGTCGACGAGGCCGCGCGCCACGGCGAGAAGCTCGATGTCGTCCCGGCCGTCGGCGCACTCTACGACCGCTACATCGCGGCGGGCTTCGGCAGCGAAGACGCCGCGGTCGTCGGCTCGGGCCGCGCGTGAACCCGCTCTACCTCACCGAAGGCGACGTCGCGGCGACGTTCACCGTCCGCGACGCGCTCGCGCTGGTGGAAGACGCGGCGCGCGCGCTTGCGGAAGGCCGCGCGGAAAACCGCCCGCGACAGCGCGCGTATCTTCCGTCGTCCGTGATCCAAGTGCTCGCGGCGTCGTACGCCGGCCGCATGGGCCACAAGACGTACACGGTCGCGATGAAAGGCCGCGGCGCGAAGTTCTGGTACACGCTGTTCAACGACAACGGCGAGATGCTCGCGATCATCGAAGCCGACACGCTCGGCCAAATCCGCACCGGCGCGGCATCCGGCGTGGCAACCCGCTTCCTCGCACGCGAAGACGCGAAAACGCTCGCGGTGATCGGCACGGGCTGGCAAGCGCGCACGCAGCTCGAAGCGTGCTTCCACGTCCGCCCGATCTCACGCATCCTGGTCTACGGCCGCGACGCCAAACGCCGCGCGGACTTCTGCGAAGCGATGTCCGAGCACGTGGACGCGAAGATCGAACCGGTCGACGACCCGCGGGCAGCGGTCGAAGAAGCCGACGTGATCTGCACGATGACGAACGCCTCGAAACCGGTCTTCGAAGGCGCGTGGCTGCGCCAAGGTACGCACGTCAACGCCGCCGGCTCGAACCGCGCGAACGCGCAAGAGATCGACGTCGACACGGTAACCCGCTCAAACGTGGTAGCAGTCGAAGACGTCGCGCAAGCGAAGGTCGAATCCGGCGACCTGCAAGCGGCGAACGAATCCGGCAAGTGGTCCTGGAACCAAGCCACCCGCCTGAGCGACATCATCGCCGGCCACGCCCTCGGAAGAACGGCGGACGATCAGATCACGCTGTTCGAATCCCTCGGCATCGGCCTCTGGGATCTGGCAGCGGCGTCGCACGTGTTCGACCGCTGCGTGATCGAAGGCCGCGGAACGAAACTGCCGATCCCCAGCTGACGCGCTATCGCTACTGTGCCATGCTCCATGCTCGGTCGAACTGATCGCTGAAACGTTCGGCGACCGGCTTGTCCGCGATGATGAAACCGAAACCGGGCTGATCCGCAGAGCCCGCAGTAGCGTTCGCCGATCCGACCCAAACCGTGGTTCCGACGATCGCGATCTTCTCGGTCGTTGAAGAAAGGCGAACCTCGACGCCCGTTTCGGCGAGGCGCGACACGGCCTCTCGCTCGGGCGCGCTCTTCTCGTACTCGGAGCGTGAAAGCAGAAGCTCGACGTCGCGCCCCGACCGTTTGAGCCGCAGGAGCCGCTCGTAAACGGGCGTTCCGGAGCCGAAGGACTCGCTGGCGACCCGCACGGTCCCGGCATCTGCGATATCGAGCAGACGAGCTTCGGCGTCGAGTGCATCAGCCTTGCGGAGCGACGGCTGCTGCTTCGGATCACGTTGTCCAC